>JAPOKN010000055.1 GCA_029977605.1 Methanobacteriota archaeon | reverse complement strand
TCTTCGCTAATTTCTTCTTGATCTACAGAATCAAACCGAATCTTACTATGTTTGAAAAAATAATTCTTACCGTTAGCAAATACATATACCTCATCCAGATTCTTTTCTGAATAACAGATTGAATTTGAAGAACCAAACTTTACATTTATTCCTCCGGCCAATGTTTTAGAATATGAACCTTGGAATTCATCATCTCCAATGATAAGCGTAAAATTGTCACCGGACCTTCTCAATTTTACATCAAAAGATTTATCACCAAGAGTAAGTCTTTCACTCATTACAGACCTTGCCTCCAGTGGCCTTTTTGATTCCATGGAGATGAGACAACTGCATTGGAATCTTTAGATACAACTCCTGATGATGAACTTTTTGAAGATAATAATGCACTGGCTATAGCTTCTAGAGGGATGTCTTCAAGCTTCCAATCTGCAAAATTCTCTGATATAAAATTAGTATCAAAATTACCTTTTGCGAATTCTTCATTAGATATTACTTCCTTCAAAAATGGCTGATTTGTTATCAGCCCAAGTACAACGAAATTACCCAAAGCGTAATTCATCTTATCTATTGCATCAGCCCTGTTAGAATCCCAGACAACTAATTTTGATAAAAGAGGATCATAGGAACTCGAAACTTCTTGGCCTTCAATAATACCTACATCGTTTCTAATTCCTGGACCTATTGGAAGATCTAACTTTCTAACGAACCCTGGAGTAGGTAAAAAATTCCGTGAAGGGTCTTCAGCGTATATTCTGCATTCAATCGAATGCCCTCTTTGTTTGATATCCTTCTGAGATAATGTCAATTCTTCACCATTAGCAATACGGATTTGCCACTTAACTAAGTCTACTCCACAAACCATCTCAGTAACACCATGTTCTACTTGCAATCTAGTATTCATTTCTAAAAAGAAAAACTCACCATCTTGATACAGAAATTCAACAGTACCTGTACTGTAATAGTTTGTTACTTCTGCTGCTTTGATCGCAGCTTCTCCCATTTCTTTCCTAAGTTTATTGGTTATTGCTGACGAAGGAGATTCTTCAATTATTTTCTGATGCCTCCGTTGAATAGTACATTCTCTTTCAAAAAGATGTATAATATTTCCTTTTTGATCACCTAATATTTGCACCTCTATGTGTCTCGGTTTATCCAAGAAACGCTCTAGAATCAATGTATCATTACCAAATGAATTACGCGCCTCATTACTGGCAGATTCAATAGCTCCCGATAACTCTTCAGGCTTGTACACTGCTCTCATGCCTTTGCCACCGCCGCCAGCTGCAGCCTTGACCATTAAAGGAAAACCTATATTTTTTGCAATAGAGTCAATATTGCCACTAAGCTCTCCATCATGCCCAGGTATTGTTGGTACTCCAGCTTCATCCATCATTTTCTTAGATTCGGCCTTATCTCCCATAACTTTGATAGTTTCTGGACTAGGACCTATGAATATTAAACCTGAATTGATAACATGTTGAGCAAAATCCCCGTTCTCAGATAGAAAGCCATATCCTGGATGAATCGCATCTGAAGATGTTGACTTAGCTGCATTAATTATTTTATCAAAATTAAGGTAACTTTCAGAGGGATTTGCAGGACCTATACAGACGGCCTCATCTGCCATGCTGACATGAGGCGAATTAACATCTTCATCTGAATATACTGAAACTGATTTTATTGACATCTCTTTACAAGCACGTATTACTCTGCAAGCTATTTCACCTCTATTGGCAACCAGAATTTTCTTAATCATTCTTTACTCCATGATGGGGGACGCTTTTGCAAAAAAGCGGCCATTCCTTCCTGACCTTCTGAACCTTCTCTTATTTGAGTGATTAATTCTGCTAAGTGAGAATCTCTTTCATCAATGTAATCCTTGTCTACTTCTTCAGATAACAATTTCTTGATAAAACTTTGAGCAAGGGGTGCACCCTTACAAATTTTGTCTATTAATTTTTCTATATCTGAGTCCAAAGTATATAGAAAACCAAAATCATACGCTTGCCTAATTCCAAAGCTTTCGCCAGTGATAAATAATTCTCTCATGCGACTTATACTTATTTTTCTAGAAACATAAGGTGAAATAACTGCTGGAATCATGCCAATTTTCACTTCAGGGAAACCAAACTTCGTACCTTCTTCTGCTATAACAAAATCGCATGCTGAGGCTAAACCCATTCCCCCTCCAAAGCATACTCCATGTAGATGCGCAATAGTCGGAACTGGGCAGTCTGAAAGTGAAAATAATAACTCTTGTAATTCTTCTGGATTCCACGTATTTATGTCTGCTCCGGAACAAAAAACAGAACCATTACCCTTGATAACTATTACTCGGAGGCCATCGTAATTTTTTACATCTTCCAATATCCCACTTAAGGCGCCCATCATTTCCGAAGTTAAGGCATTTTTTTTCTGAGTATTATTGAGACTAAGGATCAATGCTTCTCCATCTCTCTCTACAATTAATGGTACTTCATCTGACATTCTAGTTTACAATAAAAATACCTGTATTAATAATAGTCACTAATTTGAATCTGTGTGTGCCTCTAAATCATCTCCACCAGCAAATGTAGATTGGACAATAGAGTAAAGATCATCCATTCCTTCACCTTCTTTCGAAGACACCGCTAATAAATTCGATTCTAAGGCTAGAACTTGCAAAACTTTTAGAAGTTCGGAAGATAACACTCCACTCATACCAGACAAGTTAGGCATATCCATTGCCAATTTGTCTAAATTTGCGGCCCATTCGCGCACATTATCTACTTCTTCTGGTTTAAGTAAATCACACTTAGTCAATACTGGAAACATAGGAATAGGAAATCTTAGATGAGCTGCAGATGCAAGTAAAAGCTGGGTTACAAAGCCATCAGGTGTCCTAGACAGTAGTGGATCTAAAAGTAAAACAATACCTGCTCTAGGGGACACATTTTCTACCAATACTTTTGAAGCTTCCCTGTAAAGAAATAATTCAGTTTGGCCAGGTGTGTCAACTAGAAAATAATCACAGTTTATTTCATCAACTTGTTCTTTAATCCAGTCAAGCTCAACCGCTAGTAAATCTGCACAGACAACTTGGGCACCATTTGGACCCAAACTATATTCTTCCATTATTTGAGAAACTGTAAATTTTTCTCTAACATCAATTGCAGCTTCATATGCTACAGTTTCAGAGCCAGGATCCAGATTAATTGCAACTCCATCGTATCTGTAGTGCTGCATCCATTCTTGTAAAGTAGCCACTAAGGTAGATTTACCAGCTCCAGCTGGACCTACGAAGTAAAGAAGGGCCGTGTGATCCATTAATTTCTTCTACGGATTAATGCAACCATACCAAATATTGCCAAAGCTGCAGCAAGGGAAGGTGCTGGTAAAAGTCCATCTTCTTCTTCGTCATCGTCAAGATTGGCCGTATTAGATGCGCCAAATGTCTCTTCCTTTGAAGGGAATGTATTATCTGATTCATCTACTTCTTTAATTGAGTCTTCAGGATCAATAATTGCTACAAAAATGTAACTACCATCGTTAACTGCCCAAGTGAATGAAACCGACCTAGAATCTCCACGAATCAGCCCTTCAATACTTTTGACTGTTAATGTATCAACTGGTGGATTACCGTTAGTATAATCAGATGCTTTGTAGACATGCATTGCCACGTCAACGTCAAGCTCAGATTGCTCTCCTTGAGGATATCCAACTGTGACTTTAATCGTGGCTGAACCATCTGATTCTGTCACTTTGATAGCATCTACTACTAAATTAGTAGTTAATTTTGCAATTGACAATTTATTAACATATGACATATCGTTAGTTTCATCTACGTTAATAGAACTACTTACTTTTACTGAAACATTGTATGTATCTGTCCTATCTTTATTAGGAATCCAAGGTATAACAATAGTTTGGTTACTGTATGTACTGTTAAAGTCAATATAACCATATTGACCACTGACTGAATATCCTGTGCCGAATGGATAAAATCCGGTAGAGTTTTGTGTTGCTAAGCCTAACACTTCACCCCATCCAAATGTACCATCAACTGAAACGTTGAAATGAAGTCTGTAAGTTCCACCTTCAGGAATGTTAGCTACACCTACTTCAAAGGATACTGGACATTCTTTTCCTGCCAAACCATCTCCAACATCAACTGTCATATCAGAAACGTAAGCATCAACTGAACTTACCGCATAAGAATTCTTAACTGCTTCGTTATTCAATTCAGGACCACCAGTTCCCTCGTCAATTTCTTGACTCTCATCCACTTTAACAATGAATCTGTAAGCTGCATTTTCTAAGAATTTAAATGGAATGCTAACATCAGTTGTTTCTCCCATATCTAATGCTTTATCTACATTAATTGTAGCCAATTTAGATGTAAAAGGGGACGAAGTGTAGAATGTAACTTCTAGCTTTGTTCCCTCGCTATCTGTCATATTTCTAACACCCAAGTTAGCAATTGTAGCCGTAATTTCACTGTTGACTCCAACCATAGCATATCCTTCATCATTCACTGGAGTTATGTCTACTGAGGTAATTTGAAGATCTGGAAGCTTCTCGTAAACTGTAATTACTTTATCTTCAAACTCATTGTTATCTTCATTCCATTCTAAAATATCGTCATCCCTATCAACATAAGCACTGATTCCATAGCTTCCTAGTTTAGTAGGAGACCAATCATATTCATAGAATGTAGTTTCACCATTCAGACCTACTGTTTTCCCTTCATCAATTTGGAACCAATCAACAGCCCCACCTTCTGGGTCTTCTACTCTAAGGTAAACTTTGACATCGTTAGCAACGCTATCTGCAAGATCTGATTGTGTCACAGCAACCTCAATCGTTGTTACCTCATTATCATAAACGATATCGTCACCCTCGTCAATATTTGCTACAATTAAATCGGGTCTCTGCTCCTTTAACTCAAGATAACCGCTCTTAACTCTGAACCAACTGCTGGCAAAGTCTCTGTTATTGGTTTCATTTGTTTCTTCAATGGATTCTTCACCATCTACAAAAACACGAACATTCCAGAAGCCTGAATCTTGAGGTGATGTAGTCCAATTCAATCTAAGGAATGAATCATCATTGAATTCGCCTCCGTTACCTGGAATTGCAGGTCTTATTGGTCGGCTTTCATTTACCTTTACCCAGTTTTGGCCAGTACAATCTTCATTTGGACACTTCATAACCTCTAAGTGCATTACTAAAGGTGCACTAGGTGTTCCTCTTGCTTCTCCCTCACCAACGTTTTCTATAGTGTAAGTGAAAGAAACTATGGTTCCTGCAACAGGCTCAACTGGAATACTAGTCAAAGTTTGAGGACCTACATCCTTAACTCTAAGATCTGGTTGACTGCAGTCCCCAACACATAAATCTATACTGTCGACGTTGTTACTAGTGTCCGAATCTTCAGTATTATTTGATTCTGAATCAATTTCAACTTTTAGTTTGTAAAGTCCATCTTCTACTTGTGGAATTGTGTATTCCCACTCCATTCTTTCTGGTGGAATTTCATCATCAGAAGGATCTGGGCTAATATATGCGAAAGTTAGAGGTGAAGGTTCTATCACAAATGGACCATCGTCAGATTCGCCAGTTGCATCGAACCAAGCCATTATTGTAATTGGAGTCTGGGTACTGACGTCACCATCATTACCATATTCAAAAACTACAGTAATATCTTGTCCAGGTGCTGCCTGATCGCTTTCCATATCTAGAGAAACATAAAGATCGGCTTCTCCAGTTTCAGGTTCAACAACAACGAAAAATTCGTAAACGCCGTAGTCACTGCCAC
>JAPOKN010000036.1 GCA_029977605.1 Methanobacteriota archaeon | reverse complement strand
CAAACGGTAACGGATTAACAAACGGTAACGGATTAACCAATGGTAACGGATTAACAAACGGTAACGGATTAACAAACGGCAACGGATTAACAAACGGTAACGGTCTCACAAACGGTAACGGTCTCACAAACGGTAACGGTCTCACTAACGGTAACGGCCTCACAAACGGTGCTGGAATTGGTGGATACTCAAGAGTCCCCCTTGTTGCTTCTGCAAACCGCAATGCAACCTTTGCTGGAGCTGCTGCTTTTTTACTTATTCTTGCTGGAATGTCATTATTAGTTCTGTGGGATTCTGAAGAAAACTCTACCATTACTATTGATGGTGAAACTGGAGATTGGAATGGAATCAGTAAAACTGAACAGGAACAGAATAATGTAGATAGTGCAAATATTGATATTGTAAGCACTAGTGCATTCACTGATTCAATTTATTTATCATTATTAACCACTACAAATGAACCTATCTTTGCATCATCTGAAGGAAAAACCATTAGAATATTAATCGATTCTGATAATTCTGCAGACACTGGATACACACTACCGGGAGTAGGTGCTGATCACATGATTGAAATGTACGGAAAAGGACAAACTGTACTCAGCTCAGTTCTGTATTCATTCAATGATAATAGAGAATCGAACGACTGGAATGGATTCTTTGCACTAAGCTCCGTCAATTCCAGAACTAAAGGTGTAAACACCGAGGTTCAAGTCCCATTATTCGATTTGGGAGCTTCAACTTCTGATGAAATGAAAATTGTTTGGCAAACTACAGACAACAATGAAATATTCGACATAGCTGATAATGTGGTAAGCTTAAATGGCGAAGGATTCTCACTCGCATCTACAATTGAGAATATGAGACAGGAAGCTAATTCTAACAATGATGGCGAAGGCATTGTGATTGATGGATACTTTGGAGACTGGAATGAAGTTAGTAAAGAATTTGACACAATAAGCTCTGCCGAATCTGAACATATTTCATTGAATCAATACGCTGCAACAGAAAGCAACGAAAAATATTACATGTATATGAATGTAAAAGGTAATATTCTAAATGGAATTTCTGTGCCTTCATACTCCGCTAAATCAGTTCCAGACATGAAAGAAGGTAATTTCGATAACGGTTACGAGCCAGTAGGCGTTTCTAATCAAGAATCCTCACCATTGCCTATTTTGACTGGAGAAGATACAATCTATGTTTTAATTGATGCTGATAATGACTATACAACTGGTTATTCATCATTAGGTACTGGCATCGGCGCCGAGAAAATGGTTGAAATCAAAGGAGTTCATGGAATTATAACTCTCAGAGTTATGAAAGAGTGGACTGGAACGGAAACCAACGACTGGTCATGGTCTGAAGGTGAAATTATTGATGCTGCTGCCAGCGGTAGCGAAATGGAACTTGAAGTTTCTAGTGGAGATTACTGGATACACATTATCTCTTGGAATGGTGAAGAGGAATCATCAAGCGACTTTGGAATTGCAAATGACTTAGGAAGATTTGCTGATATGGGATCTGATTGTATCGCTTATTTCAAATTTAATGGAAATGTTAACGATTCTTGTACTACTGATTCTATTTCACTAACTCTCAATGGTGGTGCAACAACCTCATCTGCCGGTAAAATGGGCAATGGATTAACTCTCAATGGAGTTAATGGTAGGGCTATTGGAGCCGACGATGGCTCTTTGGACATCAGTAATGATTGGAGTATTGAAGCTTGGATTAAAGCTTCTGATGTTTCTAATGGAAGAACTATTCTTTCAGTAGTTAACCCTACGACTGGTGAACAAGATAACGAATTATCAATGCACTTTAACAGTGCAAATCAATTGCAAATATGCAGCGGTTTAGACACTTTTTGTGCTGCTACTTCTGGCTTTAACTTCCTTGATACTTGGCATCATATCGCAGTTACTCACGATGGAACTGCAGATAATATTGATATCTACGTTGATAATGATAGAGTCGTTGAAAATAATGGATTCCCTGAATTTACGGCTGCAATTTCTAATGCTGACTTAATAATCGGAAAAGGTGATGATACTAGTGCAACTGGATTTTTCGAAGGAATTATTGATGAAGTTCGAATATTAAATTATCAATCTATGGCATTTGGTGGTGGATTAATGATTAGTAGTATCGCCGGAGATCTGCCAGGTAGTGCCACTGTTACGCTCTACAATTCAGGTGACAATGCTGTTTCTTTAATTGGAATTCATATTATGTCCTCATCTGTCGATGAAACTCAATGTACTTCTTTTAGCAGTGGAACAATTGCGGCTGGTGCTAGTAAGAATGATATTACATGTACTTTGAATGCTGATGATATGTTATACCTTGCCGACCGCGACGGAGACAACAACGGTGGCAATGAAGGTAGTGCAGATACTAAATTCTGGGTTATTGATGCAGTATGCTGGAACGATGGATCTGGAAGTGACGCCTCTTGTGATGGAGCTTCGGATGCAGTTATCGCAGCAGGATTGTGGGCTGAAGACACATACGTTAATGATGCAAATAATCAAGGTATTGAGTTAGTTACCGCTGGAAATAATGATGACGGAGTTAGTGACTGGAAAGCTATACCTGAATTTGGAACTTTATTGATGCCTATCGCATCTGTCCTACTAATTGTAGGATACAATTATAGAAGAAAAGAAACTAAAGATTAATTTGAAATTAAATTAATTTCCAAGAAGTACCTTCAGAGGTGTCTTGTATTTCAACACCAAGAGACATAAGTTTGTCACGTATCGAATCTGATAATTCCCAATCTTTAGCCACTCTCGCAATATTTCTTTGACTTATCAATTCTTCAATCTGAACCTTAAATTCTGAACCAATTTCAGTCTTAGTAAACAAACCGAGAACTACGCCACCTAGTTTTTCAAAAACATCCAGTATTTTTCTTTGTAAATCTATTGTCAATTTTTCTAACTCATAACTATTAACCAACCTAGAAAATTGAAAAATTACTGCCAAAGCTTCTCTTGTGTTGAAATCATCATTCATTGCTTCCGAAAAACCTGATTTACATAAAGAAATAGCTGAAACTAATTCTTCTGGTTCTTGCTCTCCTGATTTATTAACTGATTCTAAACGATTGTAAACACCTTCTAATCTCTTGTATGCTGAAAGTGATTCCTCTAAATTAGAATCACTAAAATCTATAGGTGATCTGTAATGCCCATTTAGCAAGTAGAACCTTAGAACAGGAGCAGAATATTCTTTCATGACGTCTCTAACTAAGAAAAAATTATCTAAGGACTTAGACATTTTTTCGTTATTTATTGTTAAATGTCCTGAATGAATCCAGTAATTTGCCATAGGAGAATGATTTGTATGGCACTCTGTTTGCAAAACTTCAGATTCATGATGAGGAAACTTTAGATCTATTCCGCCCCCGTGAATGTCAAATTGTTTACCAAGATACTTTAGAGACATTGCCGAACATTCAATATGCCAACCAGGCCTACCTTTTCCCCAAGGACTACTCCAGCTTGGTTCTCCCTCTTTGGCCCCCTTCCAGAGAACAAAATCCGCAGGATGTTTCTTTCTATTATCAATAGCAACTCTAGAACCTGCCCTCATATCTTCCAGTCTTTGTCCTGTTAAAGTTCCAAACTTGTCTGAAGCTGAAATTACATCAAAGTATACGTCTGGAGCAAAAGCACCTTCTACTGGGTCAGTAACGTATGCATTACCTTTTTCAATTAAATCTTCTATGATAGATACCATTTCTACGATATAATCTGTAGCCTTTGGCATAGAAGTAGGAGTCTTTACCTGCAACTTTTCTAAATCATCTTGTGTTCGCTCAATATATTTATTAGTAATATCTTCAAAACTAACATTCTCTTGATTTGCCTTTTTAATTATTTTATCATCAATATCTGTATGATTTTGAATAAAATTAACTTCATAACCACTAAATTCAAGCCATCTTCGAATTACATCAAATGCAATATAAGTCCTAGCATGTCCCAAGTGCATATCATTGTAGACCGTTAAACCACAAACATACATTCCTACTTTGTTCTCTTCGATAGATTTAAAATCTTCAACTTTGCGTGTAGCTGTATTATACACTCTGAGCACAAGTTTGTAAGGACAGGAGATTAAAACTGTCTGCCTTGATACTTTAATGCCTGAACTGCCTGAAGTTGATTCATATCGAACTGGACTTGACAAAATGATCAAGGGTTGGAAACTAGAAGGTGGAAAATCTATATGGCCCAAAGCTTGTATTGATGATTTTAGTAGAGTAAAAAATCAAAAAATAATTAGCTTTGATAGGCGTGGAAAATACCTTATAATTAAATTAAGTAAATATTACATTATCGTTCACCTTCGAATGACTGGAAGAATAGACATCGGAATTGATACTCCAAAGTACACAACAGTACAATTTGATTTTGATAACGGTCAAAAAATGTGTCTTGTAGATTATCGTAAATTTGGCAGGATATGGATTGTTGATGACACTAAACCAATTATTCAACACTTAGGGATTGAACCTTTAAGCTCAACTTTTACTTTAAAAAAATTTAAGCAACTTATTAGTAAAAGAAGTGGAACAATCAAACCACTACTTCTAAATCAATCATTCATAGCTGGAATCGGAAACTACTTGGCTGATGAAATTTTGTTTCGGGCTTGTATACATCCTTTGAGAAAAGCAAATACTTTATCAAAAGATGAAATAAAAAAATTGCATAATTCAATAAAATATATAATTAAAAAATCTATTGATTACGGAGGAACTACATTCTTAACATTTAGAGGACCTGAAGGGAAAAAAGGCGAATTTTGGAAAAAACTACAAGTTTTTAGGAAAACTGGAGAGCCATGTCCACATTGTAAATCTCCAATAAAGAGAATTGTTGTTGGTCAAAGAGGTACTCACATTTGTGAAAATAAACAAAAACTTGAAAATTACTGATTAATATTATATAGAGTCTCAACAATCGTCATATCTCGAGGTTAGAAACCATGATGGCTGCTAAGAAAGTATCAAAGAAAATTGTTGTCCTAGGTGACCCTGCTGTAGGAAAGACCAGTTTAATCCGTCGATTCGTTATAAACGCTTTCGATGATAAATATTTAACTACAATTGGAGCAAAGATCGTAAAGAAAGAAGTTCAATTAAGATCTGGTGGAGCTAAACCAGATATTGATGTTACTCTCATGATTTGGGATGTTGCTGGACAGAAAACACTAGGCAATGTTAAACAAGCATATTATCGCGGTTCTGAAGGTGCTATGATTGTTTGTGATATAACTCGACGTGAAACTCTACTATCTACTATTGATTGGATTAAAACCTTGATGCAAGTTACTGGTGAAATCCCTGTTGTCCTTCTTGCTAACAAATGTGATTTGATGGATAAGGCACTATTTGGTGAAAAAGAAATGTCTGAAGTTTCTAAGAAACTAAATGCTCCATTCATGATGACATCTGCTAAAGATGGACGCAATGTAGGGGAAGCTTTCCAAAATATTTCGGAAAGTATGGTCGAGGGAATGTAAGAAGGGCCCGAAGCCCTATGGACGATTTCTACGATACCGACATTGGAGTACAAACTTCAGATATATTAGTACTACCTAGTGCATTTTTAGGCACACTTTGGACAGAATTACAAAGCTTAGGTGATGATAAAGCTAGGAATATTATGTTCAAATGTGGACATACTGTTGGCTTAAATTTATCTGTAAATTATGCAGAAATGGGAACTGAAGACCTAGACATGGTACTAAACCAGGCTTGGGCTGAAGCGGGACTGGGGCATCTTTTTGTTTTAGATACTAATGTTGAGAAAGTTATTGTAAAAGTTGAAAATTTACTTGAAATTGGAATTATTGGTAAAGAAAATCATTGTGATTTTACATCTGGTTGCTTAGCTGGAGTGCTAGAAGGACTCCTACAACAACCTTATAGCGTGGCTGAAGATATGGTTGGAGAAGATGAGAGAGTCTTCACATTCGAGAAAAAATAAATATGGCTGGAAACTGGAAAAAAACACTTGATGATTTACTCTACAATGGTGATTTGGACGGAGCTTATAATTTACTTGATGGAATATTAAGAGACAATTCTGGAGATATTAAGGCTAGAATTGCTTTTGGTAAAGTTCAATATGAGCTTGGAGATCCAGACAATGCAAGAAATACCTTTGAAACTGTATTGAAGCAAAGCCCTAACCACCCTGAAGCATTGAAAGGTAGAGCTGAAGTTTGTGAACTTTTAGGAGAATATGAAGAAGCAATACGTTCATACCATCAAGCTACTCAACAAGCGCCCAAAGACATTGATACGTGGAAATCTATGGGAATTTTATTAACTAAATTAAAGAAATTTGGAAAAGCTGATAAATGCTGGAATGCTATTTTAAGATTAAATCCGAGAGATGCTGAAGCTTGGTACAACAAAGGATATGCAAAAATGCTCGTCCAAAAATATGATGATGCTGAAAAATGTCTTAAAAAAGCTATTAAATTTAAAACAGACATGAAAGAAGCTCATAATGACTTAGTAATGGTTTTAAGAAAGAAAGGAGACAACAAATCCGCTCTCAAAGTTTGTATCCATGCTTTAAAATCACATGAAAATGATGATACTCTACATCGAAATAAAGGAAATATTCTTTATGCTCTAGATGAGCCCGAAAAAGCACTAGAAGCATTTGAAAAAGCGTTAGATTTGAATCCTTATGTTGTTGATACTTGGGTTAACAAAGGTACTGTTTTATGGAAAGGCTTGACAGAAAGAGAAAAAGCACTAGCTGCTTTTGATAAAGCTCTAGAAATAAATCCTAATTTTATGGCTGCGGTTGACTCTAGAATAAATCTTATGGCTGAAATCAAAGCTAATAGACCTCCTTTCTGGAAAAGAATTTTCGGCGGATAATACACAACACATTTAATGAGGGGCCGCATGAGGAAGGTCCTTGGCTAATGACATACCACTTGAAGAACTTATGGAACTTTGGCGTTCCTTCTTCCAAGACTCTAGAAATAGACCTGTAGATAAGTTTGGAAAAGAAGCTTCTGCCCCAAAATGTACTATGTGCGAGGGGACAGGAGAATACGATGGAAAGCTTTGTCCAAAATGTAAAGGTGAAAGAGTTGATTCCGAAAGCATACCTACATACAGTGATGAAATCCAAAAAGTTTCAAGAGAATATCCTGATGGGGAAAGGTCTGTTAGTGTCACTTGGGAAGCTGTAGCCGATTTCAACGGAAGATTATCAAGTAATCTGAGGTGGAATCTTGACGAAACATTAGACTCTGCGAAATATGTTGTTCAAGAATTTATCGATGAAGATACAAAGGAAAGGGTCAGAGAAGAACACAGAACTAAGATTGACTTAGATGTCGTTCCTGTAGGCATTCCTGATGAGTTATATGAAGTTGAGATAAGTGGATTAAGAAAAGAACACCTATATCGTACTGTAAAACTTAGAGGTCTTGTAAGAAAGGCAACACCTGTTCGACCTAGAATGGAAATAGGTAATTTTGAATGTGACTGGGAGAGACATCGTAATTCATTCATACAAGATTTCTTTACCATCAAGGAGCCAACAAGGTGTACTTCAGAAGGCTGTAAATGTACCGATTTCAAGTTAAGAGATGATTTATCACAGTATATCGATTCACAAAAGATAGAGATACAAGAATTTCCGGAAGACTTACCGCCTGGAGCGCAACCTGAAAGACTATCTGCTTATTTTGAAAGTTCCTTAGCTCATAAAGTTCAGCCTGGAGATAGAGTAGCTCTAGTTGGAATAATTAAGCCGAAGGCACAATTTCAAGGAAGAAGACAGAAAAGTGAATTTGATATTTACCTATACGCCCACAGTATTGATGAAAAAGTAGGTGAAGACGAAGATGTAGAACCAACACCTTCGGAACTTATCGAGATAAAGGAGTTGGCACTTCGTGAGGATATAGCCAATAGAATTAGAGATTCTTTGGCACCAGCTATATTCGGAATGGAATGGGAAAAAAGTGCTCTAGCACTGCAGCAATTCGGAGGTGTTGACAAAGAATTACCTGATGGAACAAGAATTAGAGGCGATATTCACATGCTAATGATGGGAGATCCTGGTTTAGCTAAGTCCCAGCTTTTGCGATCTGCTTCAAGGATAGCTCCTAGAGGCGTTATGGCTACAGGTAAATCAACATCAGCTGCTGGACTGACTGCCGCTGCCGTGAGAGACGAATTTGGTGAAGGTAGATGGAGTTTAGAAGCTGGAACCTTGGTACTAGCTTCCGGCGGTATTGCTTGTATTGATGAGATTGATAAGATGTCAGAAGAAGACCGATCTGCTATGCATGAAGCTATGGAACAACAAACCATCAGTATTGCAAAAGCAGGAATCAATGCTCAACTAAAATCAAAATGTTCAGTTCTTGCTGCGGCAAATCCAAAAAGAAGCCGCTTCGACATGACTATGCCTTTACCTTCACAAGTAAACATGCCTGTTTCTCTTCTAAGTCGTTTCGATATTTTCTTTATAATTACAGATTCTCCTGATCCTGATAGGGATAAATTACTAGCTGACAGAATATTGGAAAGTCATAGAGCGGGAGAAACGATGATACCAGGAGAGGTAGCTGATATTGAAACTACTAAGTCACTTGAAGGTCCAATAGATTCAAGACTATTGAAATTGTATATTGCATATGCTCGAAGATTAAGACCTGTAATGACACATCAAGCTCAGAATAGAATCAAAGAACACTATACTAAACTCCGAAATGTTTATCATAATTTAGATGATCAAGATAAAACAATGCCAATCACCCCCAGGCAATTAGAATCTATTATTCGATTAGCTGAAGCAAATGCAAAAATGCATCTTTCAGAAACCGTTGACTTGAAACACGCTGAACGCGCTATTGATTTGATGGAGCTATTCCTGAAAGTGACGCTAGGCGGAGATGTAGACTTCGCCTTTTTTGGAGCAGATGCGAAACAAAGAAGGAAAGAAACCGATCCAAGGATGATACTACTAGATTTACTTGCTAGCGGCCCTCCTGAAGGTATGGATAAAAGCGAAATATTAGATTTAATGGATGAAAAAGGATTTAATCGGAAAAAATCTGAAAACCTTCTCGATGGAATGGTTGAGAGCGGTGATGGAATATTGCGTGACGGTTACGACAAATATAGAAAAAATTAATGAACAGTAAGATATTATTTAATTCTCCAGATTTTGAAATACCAAAACCTGAATTGGAACAATATTCAACGCCTCCAGACATTGCTCTTGAAATAATCAAGAAAGTCAATTCAGCAGGCAATTTATCTGGAAAAGTAGCTGATTTAGGATGTGGAACAGGAAGACTGGCAATTGCGGCTGCAATACTTGGAGCCGAAGTTACGGGATTTGAAATTGATGAAGAAGCAATTAATATCGCGGAAAAATACTCAATAAGGGAAAATTTAGATATCAAATGGGTTACTAAACCTATAGAAGCAATTGAAGAAGAATTTGATACTGTGATTATGAACCCTCCGTTTGGATCACAAAGACCTGGAGCTGACAGAATATTTTTAGAAAAAGCAATGAGTATGGCAAAAAATATCTGGACTATACATTTATCCGAAACCCGAAAATTTATAGAAAAAACTGTGGAAAATAATAATTGCCAAATAATAGAACTATACGGCTTTGATTATCCACTAATGAAGAGCATGCCTTTCCATTCAAAGGATAGTATTACTGAGAACGCAATCCTTTATCATATAGCCTCTCTGCCAAAATAATGAAGCAACCCGGAGATGTACTAGCAAGCGCAATGGAATATATGCCTGGAAAGGGTGTTTACGAAGATAATGGAGAATTAATAGCAGGAGTATGCGGAACTGTAAAAGAAGATACTGAAAACATGATAATAAGCATTCAACCGTCTGTATCTGTACCTGTTGATTTTAAAGAAGGAGACAAGATTTTTGGTAAAATCCAAAGTGTACGTGACAGTATGGTTTCAGTTGAAGT
>JAPOKN010000013.1 GCA_029977605.1 Methanobacteriota archaeon | reverse complement strand
GCAAGAAAGAGACCGGCAAAGTAAAGATGAGCATGGCAATTAAACTTGAGAAATCTATGATATGAAAAACCCCTTACTCCTTAGGCGATACATAGTACTAAAGGAAAGGCGGTCTATATTTTGTCTTTTATTTTTAAACAGCGACTTCTTTTTTTGTTATTTGAATATATCCTATTGATTTCCAAATTAAGAAAATGATAACAATCGGAATGATCGCTACCAAGAAAAGTGAAATTAGAATACACAATATCGAAGCAACGGCTTCTAACAGAGAAATTACAGGATTTGCTAAACCTCCAGTAGTTCCAGTAGAAATTGCTCTTGTAGCAACAGTCCCAAGTTGAATAACTCCGGAGACACTACCTCCCGCAATTACCGAGAGCGTCCACTGTGCAGACGGATCTAGTTCGCCTTCCAAGCTTGCAGAAGTTACGAAAATCCCTCCGATAATTGCAGCAGGCGTAGCTACAGCATCAAGTAAATTATCTATCCATGGGATAAAATATCCTCCAATCTCCAGCAAAGTAGCAACGGCGAAAATAGCGATTGCCCAGGTATCATCAACCCAGACAAAAGAGCCTTCTAGTTTATACAAATCCAATCTACTTCCTACACCCATCATCAAAGGAGGTATGAACACACGAAATCCACACGCTGCAGCTAATCCAAGACCTAAACTTAGAGAGAGAAGGATTTGTACAACGTCCATATTAGGTCATAATTAAGGAGATAATAAGATATGCTTTTTGACCCATTCAATCTATAACCCCTTTTCAATAGACAAGTATGGCTTCAGCAGTAACTGAGTTAGAAGAAATAGCTGCGCAAATATATGAGCAATTAAGTACAGGTAAAATTCCTGAGATGGCAGTTCCTACGCGCAGTAAGAATAACATAATATTCGATGAGAAAGCGAAAGTTTGGAAATATGGGAATTCAGAGACAACTAGAACAGCTAAGAAACTAGATGGAGCTTACATGCTTCTTAGAACCACTTACCTTTTAGATTTTATTAGAGAGATGTCAACACAAAGCAAATCGTCTACTTTAAGAGAATTATATTACATATCAGAAGCTTGGGACTTAGGTAAATTCCATGCACAAGACGAATCTAATAAGTTGATCGAAGATTTAGAAATAGTTACGCACTTTCAAAGGGAAGATTTCAAGATCAGACCGGAAGAAGACGGAGCTAAAGTTCTAGGAGACGTAACACTTACTGAGATAAATAGGAAAGGGCAACCAATGAAAATTAATTGTCGAAATGATGTAGGAGATACAGGATATAATATACCCTATAATGTTGAAGAAAATAAAATAACATTTGATGATTTTGGTAAGTCTACATGTATCATTGCAATTGAGACTGGAGGTATGTTTGATAGGTTAGTTGAAAACGGATTTGATGAAACCCACGAGGCCATTTTAGTTCACATCAAAGGGCAACCAGCTAGGTCAACAAGAAGATTTTTACAAAGGATGCATCAGGCTTCAGGTTTACCCCTTTTATTATTTACAGATGCAGATCCTTGGTCCTACAGGATTTACAGTTCAGTAGCGTATGGAGCTATCAAAACAGCACACATTTCTCATATTTTGGCTACACCTAGTGCAAGGTATTTGGGAGTTACACCTTCTGACATTATCAATTATGAACTTCCTGCTGATGAATTATCAGATAGAGATAAAAGCGCATTAAAGTCAATTTTAACAGATCCAAGATTCAAAAGTAAATATTGGCGTAACGAAATAGAATTACAATTAGAAATTAATAAAAAATCAGAACAGCAAGCTTTAGCTAAGTACGGACTTGATTTCGTTACGAATACTTATCTTCCTGAAAAATTAAAGGAAATGAATATTGGTTAAACGGTAGTATTAATCAAAATAGTCAAACTTTCAAATGTTCCCTTAGTTCTTCAACTGAATTTACAACAGGCGCCCACTTGCTGAGTAGTTCACTTGGATGATGTCCCCAACTCACACCTACTCCTCTGACTCCGGCAGCATCTGCCATTTCGAGGTCGTATGTTGTATCTCCAACCATTATTAGATCTTTAGTGTCTGTTGATTTCATTATTGAAAATAAGAGATCTGGATTTGGTTTAGGATTAGGAACCGAGTTTCCTCCTAAAATTACTTCAAAACGCCCTTCAAATCCAAAGTGCTTGATTACTCGATCGGCACCACGCTGGCTTTTTCCAGTTGCAACTGCAGCACGAAATTTGTTTGCTAAAAGTTCAGTTATTCCGTCGAATAGTTTTTCATGTCTAGTTGCTTCTATGTAAGTTTGAGAATAAACTTTAGCTAAAGCTCGAGGATCATATTCAGGTCCAAGTTTCTGCATTATATCAACCAAAGGTAGGCCGGTAAGTTTGAGTATTTTTTCTTTGGGTGGGCATTTTGCATTAACACTTTTCCATGCAGCTTTATGAGATTCCAAAATTGATCGACTGGAGTCTATCAGCGTTCCGTCCAAATCAAAGACTACGAGCATACTTATCCAAATTAAGCCATAGCTTTGGCCATAACACCTCTAACCTGCTCAACGTGTTCATCAATAGACTCTCTTTTCCAAGAATCAGTATTTATTGGATCTAAAATGTCAACTTGGCACTCTCCAGGGTAAAAATTCATAGATTTAGCAGGCCATCGTTTGTGCGCATCATGTAAAATTACTGGAACAATAGGTAAATTAGTAGCTAGAGCTAAATGTGCAAATCCTTTTTTGAAAGGTAATAGTTTACCATCTTCACTTCTCGTACCTTCTGGCCAAATCCAAATACTAAGATTATTATTTTTAACTTGTTCAGATAAATTATTCATTGATTCTATTGCTTTTTTTCTATTACTTCTATCGATCAATAAATGACCAGAAAGCCAATACACTTGCCCAAAAAAGGGTATTTTAACGATTTCTTTTTTTCCAACTCCACATCCTCCGTAAGGGCAAAGAGCCATAGCTACAAAAATATCTAAAGCAGATGCATGATTCATAACGTAAATTGCAGGTTTTGCATCATGGATTTTACTATAATTTGAATATTTTAATTTTGTGCCTGTAATTCTAGTTACCACAGGCCCGATTATCTTTCCTGTTAAATTACCTAATTTAATCCTAAGATTTCTAAAAGGTAAACATATAATCATTAGACCAATTGAAATCAAAGACCAAAATGAAAGCCAAACAAAGCCAATAATGAAACGTATGCCCAGAGAAACTATATTGACTTTTTTAGCACCCATGAAGCACTAGTCATATGTTTCTAAGATACTTTCAAATTCTTGTGCAATACGAATATCATTATCGGTAATTCCACCTTTATCATGAGTTGTAGTAGCAACTATTACACGATTATATTCACAAACGGTCATATCGGGGTGGTGGTTTATTTTTTCAGCAATTTCAGCTAACTTGTTTATGAAACCTATAGCTTCTTTGAAATCTTTGAACGTAGTTTCTCGCACTAACATTTTTTCTTCGGGGTCATAATCCCAAGGCCCAATCATTCTAGTTCGACTTGCAATTTCATCCTCTTTAAGTAAGCCCATTACCCATAGGACGAAATCAACACTATTTATCTCTAACTCAACAACACATTTTAATTACCCTTCAAGGTGCGAAGATTTAGAAATGCCCACAATAGAAGAAAAACCAGGGACAGTTTCTTGGATTTTAGGCAATATGCCTTTTGTTGCAATTATAGAGGGAGGGTTTCTTGTTCTATTCGGTATAGTAGCCTACATTTATTCAGGACAGGCATCGATTACAGCTTTGATTCCTTCTATCTTTGGTTTAGGAATTTTGGTTCCAGGATATGTGGCTTATAACAGCCCAGATATAGCAAAACACGCAATGCATGTTACTGCAGTATTTGCTTTACTCGGAGTATTAGGTAGTTTAGATTCAATTTTAGGATTTTTAGATGGAGAATATAGTCTCGCAAATATTTCCAAAGGAGTATTGTTGATAATTTGTGGAGAATACCTGTATTTTTGTATATTGTCTTTTAGGGCAGCAAGAATTAAAAGAGAGCAAGAAGCACTACAGCAATAATGGAACAAGTTCAAAGAATTCAGTATGTAATAGGTTTTTTGGTATTAACCACTTTAGCAATTAGTTTTGTTCCTCAAGTAAATTCATTCTGGGAAGAATATTTTGTTAGTCCTATTCAATCGGATGCATGTGAGGTTGGAGATGTTGACTGTGATAAGACTGGAGCTAAGTATAACATTTATAATACAATAGCTTACGGATTTTGTTTCTTTATATTCTTTACGATTATCAACGAGTTGTTAGAATATTGGAAGATAGTAATAGATGACAAATTTGTTTTTAATTCGATTCCTTTGTTAATATTAGGAGGAGTAGTACGAACGCTTGAAGATGCAGATGCATTTGAGCCTCCAATTCAGTACATAATGATTTCACCCTTAATCTATGGAACGATAACAGGTATTGCTTTGTTTTTCATAGCACTTGGAGTTTGGTTATCAAAAAGTGAAATAGATTCTAAAACAAAAGCAATAGGCTTGATTTCTTTTGCAATAGGTAGTTATGGAATTTGGTGGTATTTTGCCCCTGGAGAATGGATACATCCAACATCATGGGTCTTGATAGTACTCTCAGCGGCAGCCCTTACAGCAGAATTTTTGCGTAGTAAACCCTTGAAAGATCCTGTAATATTCTTCGGAATAGCAAGCACGTTGTTAGTCATTTTAGCATATCTTAATTTGTCACAAAATGAATTAGTCAATCCTGAAATGCTTTGGGATACTGTAATTATTGCAAGTATTCTAACTGTATTAATCTGGTTATCAAGCTGGTTTATTTCGAATCATGGAATTCCAAATATAATGTTCGTATTGTTATTTGTTTTATTCTCTTTTAATTTGTACCTAGTAAGAGAAGTAGATAATAATTCAACAATGATAATGTTCATGACAATAGGAATACTTATTTCCTTGATTGGTAGTTTAATTTTTTCACATTCAAAATGGGCTCCAGCAGCACATATGTTAAATCCACTTTATCTGACACTTTATTTCGGACATTTTATCGATGGTTCTGCAACATATCTAGGAATAGACAATTATGGCTATGTTGAAAAGCATGTTCTACCAACTTGGTTCATAGAAACTTTTGGTACGGCAATCGTAATGTTGCCTCTAAAATTTTTGGTAGTTACTGGAGTTATAATTGCCTTGGAAAATGAAGAGCATAAAGAAGATCAAAAGCAAATGATTAGTTTGCTAATTTTATTTTTGTTGGCTTTAGGACTAGGTCCAGGAACGAGAGATATTTTACGAATAGTCTTTGGAACTTGAGTCTTATTAGCCAAGTTAGGAAACCTTAAGTACTCTCACGAGTGATTCACAAGTATGCAGATGTTAAGAAAGAGCCTCGTTGCAATGGCTTTTTTCAGCTTTTTACTGTTGGTACAACCCGGTCAGGCAGAAACATCTGAAGATTTTAATGACTTAGATTTATTTTTTTACGGAGATTTAGATAATGGCAACGGAAATATATCTACAATGCAACCAACATCTGATGTAGATACCCAAAGCGATTGTCCTCAAGAAGCTAATAGACTTTCTTGGCCTGGGCAAGATAGACAATGGACTAGTGTAGGTAGCTGGGTAGTAGATTTAGAAACTCCAGGTTCAGTTGCTTCAGGTGAGCACATGTTTACAATTTGGGCAAACTCAACTCAAGGAACAGTTGAAGATGTCCAATTTAGAATTTCAGTAACGATTGGAGGAGGAACGGCAGATGGTCAAGCAACATCTCAATCAAAAACAATTACAGATTCTTCTGAGGAAGCAACAAAATTTGAAATATCTTTTGATTTAACAAACGAGTCTTTTAATCAAAATGATCAATTAGAAGTAGAAATAGAATATTCAGGAGGCGATCCTGGCCAAAATCCTGTAACAGGCGGACAATCAACTGAACAAATAGTGATTCTAACTTCAAGTATTGAACATCCAGCAGGTATTGCTGAAGTAAATTTTAATCATTTCCTTGCAGATTTCCCAGTAATTAGCATAGAAGATTCAGCTGAGCGAGTTGCTGTATCTGTAATGGTCTGGAGCGCATTTGGTACTTCAGATATTGATCCTAACGAATGGACGCTTGGAGTAGTTGGAGTTTCATCTGGAAACCAAGGTTATACGGCAGATTTTAATATGAAATCCATGCAAAACGGATCTTACAAGGCATCTTTCTATTGGTACTATAATGAAGCTCAAGCAATAAGTGATACTTATTCATTCTACATCCAAGCAAAAGATATTCAAAATAATCATTGGAAAGTCTTCTCTGAACAAGAATTATATCTTGTAATCCATGGATTCGAAATAGACAATGTAATTTCTCCAGGAAATATTCAAATTAATAATCAAACAGGAATATCTAAAGTTAAGGCAGGCAATTCATTTACAATAGATATTACGGTTTCAGCTGAAGGAGATCCATTAGTTGCTTACAATCCGATTCCCGTTACGGTAATTTGGGTTTCGGGAAGTAATGAAATAGTATTGTATGAAACGGCAGTGTTTGCAACACCGGGAGCGTCAGCTTCAACATCTTTTAGGTATACATTTGATAGCAACGGAGAATATTTAATCAAAGTAATAGTTGACAGAAATAACGTTGTTGCTGAGTCTAATGAAAATAATAATGTAGCTGAATTTATTCTTGTTGTAGCAGAACCAGAGAAAGAAGACTTTGTACAGTCATTACTTGATGAAGTTACTGAAGGTGGAACAATCACATTATTGGTTTTAGTTTCTGTTACTTCAATTATTTTAGCAGGGTACTTTGCAACTAGAGGTAAAGAAGAAGTAGATTTTGATTGGGAGGAAGATGACGAATTCTAAGATGGATATTAGAGGGTATGAGCCCGCAGATGGAACGTTTTACGAGTACAAAGATGAAGAAGAAACTCCAAGAGGCACACACCACACTAAAGAAGACGACGAAGACATCGACAATTCAACAGTTGGAAGATACGCCTCAGGTGAAGATTTCAAACATTGGCCATTCAAAGTTGGAAATGCCATGACGAACAATGTGCCAGACGATGTGCAACACAAAGTAAACGACGGCGGAAGTTCTGGATATTCTTCAATGAATCAATTTATGGAAGAAGATAGCGCTAAGGAACAGGCCTGGGTAGATCGTGAAAACGACAGCATTATCTCTCTTGCAATTAATAATTGGTTCGGTTTGAAGGACTATATTTTATCTTTCTTTCCAAAGAAGGAATCCTAGCCTCTTTTAGCCATTCAAATTCGGTAGGATCCTCCCATTTTGGTTCTAGTGAGGATAGGAAGTTTTCTAATTCTTTAGCCATCTCTAATTCCATCCTCAGTGATTGACACTAAAGCCTCATTTTCAGGTAAGTGAGGAGAATCAACTAGCCTGCAAACACGCTTACCAGCTTTTCCTCTTCTTAAGTAAACTCTGAATTTTGAAGTGTGCCCTACAATATTTCCACCAATTGGTTTGGTAGGATCTCCAAAGAAAGCAGCAGGATTTGATGAAACTTGATTTGTAACTACAACTGCAGCATTATTCAAATCTCCAAATCTAGCTAATTCCGTCATGTGAGCATTAATTTTTCCTTGTCTATCAGCAAGTGTACCTCTTCCGATATATTCAGCACGGAACGCTCCAGTTAATGAATCCACGGCGAGCATTTTGATAGGGCGTTCTTTTGCAATTTCACTAACTTTTTCTACCATTAGCATTTGTTGGTGAGAATTATATGCCCTTCCTACATGGATTTTACTTAATACTTCATCAGGATCCAAATCAAGTGCTTTAGACATTGAAATAATTCTTTCAGGTCTGAATGTATTTTCAGTGTCAATTATTGCAACTTCTCCACCAAGGCCTCCTTGTTCAACTGGAAGTAGGGTATTCACAGCTAGTTGAAGTACGAACTGAGTCTTACCAGACCCATATTGGCCATAGAACTCAGTGATAGATTGAGTTTCTACGCCTCCGCCTAATAATTCGTTAAATGCTTCAGCTCCCGTTGTAAGTTTTCCAACGGTTGCTCTTTTCTCCATCAATTCCGTTCCGGTTAAGAAAGAACCAATATTTGCTGCTTTTCTAGCTTCAGCTATAAACTTGGAACACGATTCTTTTCCAATTCCTGTGGCATCCGAAAGGGTGCCAGGTGCTTGCGTACCTATTGCTTCAAGAGTATCGTAACCAGCATCTCTTAATTTTTCTGCGATTGCAGGTCCCACTCCAGGCAAATCTTCTACAACTTTTACTTTTGCTTCACTCATTTATGCCTCCTTGTAATGATTAAATCTAGGTTGAAAAATCAAACCTTGATCAGTCAAAGAATCTAATATTTCATCGAGCATAGGCCCGTCAATTCCTTCTAATGAAACGGCAATACCTAAATCATCATAATATATTCCGTCTCCTTCATCTAATTTTTTAATTGTTTGTAACACTTTAGTCTCATTTTCAGAAGATTCAGGTGCAGGGTGCTCTTCTTCTACAACGTCTTCTTTGGTTTCTTCTTGAGTGGTAGGTTCAGACTTTTCTTCTGCAGGTTCAATTACTTCTTCTTTCACTGAAGTACTATTTGCAGGTTCGAATTCACCGGTAAAGTTTGAAGTTTCCTCAGAATTAGCTTCTCCATTGGCTAATTTTGTTAAGCAATCATACAAAAGAGCACTATAATTTTCAACAGCTACTGTTGGGTAGAATTCTTTAGCTAATTGCATCCCGTCTTTTTCACGAGTGGTCAAATTCATTTTATTGTACTCTTCGTCATTTTCACCGAATGCTTTTGTCGCATTAATGCGCTTGATTAGTTCTTCACAGGCTTTTATTGCCCAATGATTAATTTCATCCATTGAAACTGCTCGAACGCCTTCTGGTTGAACACTAACGTATGTTCTTTCACTGTCTTCAGGAGTTCTTGCTCTTACCTTACCAACGCAAAGAATAGGCACTCCATTTTCTAGTTTAGATAATGCAGAGGCGCCTTCTGGATTATATTGCCCTGCTTGGAGATAGTAAAAGTCTCCATTAGGGTCAATGACTCTTGCAGTATAGAAAGGGTCGCTTTCTGAACCTCGATTTTCCAATTGATCTAGCACTCCAGCAATTAGTACGCGAGATAATTTTCCTCCAATTTCTGAAATTAAGTAAGTAGGTGAATATTCTCTATCTTCTACGTGTTTTTCTATTGCTCCATTTAATTCCTTAGCTAGAACAAGAATTCCTGGTTCTCTTCGTTGCGCCATTTAGCCCTCCAATGCAGCGAGGAATTGTCTGGCTGCGTTCGGAACATCAATTTCAGTAGCGGGTTCACAAGATTTTGCAAAGAATGACAATCCATATTCATCAGATCGTGCGAAGCCTCTTAGTTTCAAAGGTTTTAGTAAAAGGGCATCTTCCATTTCTTCGACTAAAGCTTCAGGGCCAAAGTTTTCTTTTACAAATTCTAAACATGAGTCTAAATCTCTTCCAATTAATCTCTCAGTAATTTCACGATTCAAATATGCAGTACATGAACCACTTCCATCATCAAATATCATTTTCACTCTTAGATCGGGTTCTGCATTTTTACGGTCGTCACCGTTTCTGATTAATCTTTTAGTTTCTTTATCTCTAAAGATAAGCCCGCTTCCTTCTCTTATATTGAAGACATGCCCTTCGATAACTGCATCGGACGCTCCGTTACGTTCATCCAATTGAGCTAAAGTATAGTTCATTCCAGCTTCGTAATCAGAAAGGGATGGCAGATCTTCTTCTTCGAGTTCAGTGAATTTTGAATATTCGCCAAATTGCAAATCTGGTCCATTGAATTCCTTAACGTATGCATTTTCTACAGAGTAAGCTTTTCCAGCCACAATGTTATGATCTTCCCAAGAAGTAAAGCGACATGTTCCACTTTTATCGCCTATATTTCCACCAAAAATGACTTTTTCCTCACCTTTTATGTTTATAGTACGAGGTTCAACATCAATTACTCTTAATTTAACTGATACATTTCTCATACCTGGCTTTAGGTTTACAACTTCTAACTCTTGTGCAGCTTGGGCGTTATTAGTCTTGACAACTCCTAAATCAAGTTCTTTTAAATCATTGTCTTCAATCTTTTTCATAATTGCGCGGTCGCCTATGTTTACAGTAATAATATCATTCCAGCTTTTAGTATAAGCATTTGAAATTTCTACAACATCATTTGGTTGAAATTTAAATTCATCATTCCAAAAAGTATACCTTAGTCTGCTACTAGCATCTCCAATTTCACCTTCATAAATTGTCTTTTTGGATCCTTCCTTGGTGTTTATTTCTTTTTTGTATACCGAAATAATCTTAGCCTTGAAGCTTACACTAGTTTCTCCAGGTCCAACTTGAGCGAGTAATTTTTCTCCAGCTACACTCAATTCATTTGGGTTTCCATAATGTTTTCTTACTATAGATTCTTTAGCTGTAGACAGATCAATTCCATATTCATCTACATATCTTTTTAGTTCGTTTGCAATTACATTGCGTTCTAGCTTATCTCCGATAGCTTTTACGATATCGTCGATGTGTTTCTCAAAATCAGGTTCGTTTTCTTGCATTAGAGCATCTCCTTGTTTTTTAGATTCGGACTCCACCCAAATCTATCCATTACTACCAGTCAGGGTATATATGCTTTTGGGTTTACGCCTTAAAACCCTAAAAGGCTATAAGGTTATAGTGGGGTTTTACCTAAGTCAGGGAAGTATTATAATCGGCCCTCTCGTCGTAAAGATAGGTAGATAACTTGAAAGTAGATGAATTGACGCCAAGAACTGGACGTGTAAACATGCCAGTTAAGGTAATAAGTTTGGACGAACCACGTTCTATGGATAATGGAACAATGGTTTGTGAAGGTTTAGTTGGAGATGAAACTGGCACAGTAATAATGAGTTTCTGGAATGATGAAATAGAAGTAGCTCAAGCCGATGTAGTTTTAGATTTAAAAGATGCAAGAGCCAATTTAGTAAGAGGACACATGCGCTTGAGTCTAGGTAAGAAAGGGAGCATGAAAGAATCTAATGTTGCTTTAGATACAATAAAGCAGTCTGTAAATTTATCAGATTTAGAATATGAGATGCCTCGTATGGGCGGAGGAAGAGGTAGAGGTGGCCCAAGAGGAAAGCCATCAGGACGCTGGGGAGATCTAATGAAGCTTAAGAGGGAAACCGGTAACAAAAAATTCTTCAATCGAGATGAAATGACAGAGGAACAGATAGTCGCAGCCATTAAGGAAATGGGAGGCGAGTAACTCTGGCAAGAAGAGGGAGGCATAGGCGTCGAGGTCCAAGTAAAGCGCAACCTCCTGTAAGAAAAGATAAGAAGATTCAGAAGAGAAATAAGCCAAAAGCAATGTTAGACGAAGGCCGTCGAACAGAGATGATTTATTTCCTAAAAGAAGTAGTCTCAGAAGCTGGCGTTTCAGATAAATTAGCTGAACCGTTTATGGCATCTTTAGCAGCTAAAGGATCAAGGGAATCAGTAGATAGTGCGGTAGAATTTTTAGATTCAAAAATAGAGGAAGAATTTATCTCTCAAGATGCTCGCGATCCAATTAAAAAGATAATGAGGCGTTTTACCAAATATCGTTAAATGAGTATAATTCCTAGAAGAAGTAACTTAGGTCATCACTGGAATTTAAAAGAAAGTACAATATTTTTGAATCATGGGTCATTTGGAGCTTGTCCAAGAGAAGTCTTAGAGCATCAAAAAAAATTAAGGGACGAGTTAGAATCAGATCCCATAAATTTCTTAGACGTAAAAGCCAAAAAATTATGGGCTGAAGCAATTACAACTTTTTCAGAATTCATAAAGGCAGATAAGGAAGGCATAGTTTTTGTTCCTAATGCAACTTCTGGAGTAAACACAGTTCTGCGTTCTATAGATTTAGAGGCGAATGACGAAATATTAGTCTTAGATCATACTTACCAGGCATGCTGGAATGCAGTAGATTACGTTACAAAGAAGTCAGGTGCAAAAACAGTTGTTGTAAGCTTGCCTTTCCCAGTTCTTAGTCCCGAACAAATTATTGAATCTATACTAAAATCAGTAACAAAAAGAACTAAGTTAGCATTAATCGATACAGTCACAAGCCCTACTGGAATTAGACTTCCATTCGAAGAAATAGTTAGAGAACTTCAGTCAAGAAATATAGACGTATTATTAGATGCAGCCCACGGGCCAGGCATAGTACCATTAGACTTAAGCAAACTACAAGCAGCTTACGTAACCGGAAACGCTCACAAGTGGTTATGTACTCCCAAAGGTTCAGCCTTTCTTTACATTAGGGAAGATAAGAGAGACCTAATTCGCCCATTATCAATTAGCCATGGCGCGTCAGTAGATGGCAACATAAATGAAAAAATTAGATTAGAATTTGATTGGACAGGAACACAAGATCCTACGCCTTGGCTGTGTATTCCGAAAAGCATAGAATTTATTGGTAGCTTGTCAGATAAAGGCTGGGAAGGCGTTATGAAAAACAACACTGATTTGGCAATCAAAGCCCGTAACATTCTTCTAGATACTCTGAAGACTCAAAAATTATGTCCAGATTCCATGATTGTTGGATTGTCTGCAGTATTACTGCCAGAAAACGATGTCCCTTTAACATCGGTATTAGAGCCAGACCCTTTCCACACTCTTTTATACGAGAAATATAATATTCAAGTTCCGGTATTTGCTTGGCCACATCACAATAGGCGTTATCTTCGTACAGCCTCTTTTCTTTACAATTCAATAGAAGAATATCAATATTTGGCTGAAGTTTTAAAAAAAGAAATATGACCGGATATTTTTAAAACAGGCTAATCTGCGATGAATATCTATGAATTCAGACGATGAAACTTTTGAAGATTTGCCAGAAGAAGAATTATCAGACGAAGAATCATTAGAAGAAGAGAAGTTGGAAGACGAATCTGAAGAAGAAGAAATAGACCCGGACGCACCTCTTCGCCAACCAATTGTTGCAGTTTTAGGGCACGTAGACCATGGAAAAACATCACTTCTCGACTATGTAAGAGGAACTACTATAGTAAAGAGAGAGGCTGGAGCAATTACACAGCATATAGGAGCTACAGAAGTTCCATTTGATACTGTTTCAAAAATATGTGGACCTCTACTGAAAGAGGGAACAACAAATTTGCCAGGTTTACTATTCATAGATACTCCAGGTCACCATTCATTCTCTACCTTAAGATCTAGAGGAGGCGCATTGGCAGATATTGCAGTTTTAGTAGTAGATATTACTGAAGGATTTAAACCTCAAACAATAGAATCAATAAATATACTAAAGCAACATAAAACTCCTTTCATTTTAGCTCTAAATAAGATAGATAAATTACCGGGCTGGAGGACAAACACAGGCTCTTTCCTAGCAAATAAAACAAGTCAAAGTCAAACAGCACAACAAACATTTCAAAATAGAATGTATGAAATAATAGGAGAGCTTGGAACTCACGGTTTTGACTCAGCATTATTTACAGATATTCAAGACTTTCAAAAGACAATAGCATTAATTCCAACATCAGTAAAAGAAACGGGCGAAGGAGTTCCTGAATTATTTATGATTTTAATGGGATTAGCTCAAAAATATCTCAGAGATAGATTATTACTTGATGAAGGGTCATCAGAAGGGACAGTCCTTGAAATTAAAGAAGAAAAGGGATTAGGAAAGACATTAGGTATAATTATCTATAACGGAATATTGAAAGCTAGCGATACTCTGATAATTGGGGCACAACCTGAACCTATAGTTACTAGAGTTCGTTCATTGTTAAGACCAAAAGCTTTAGATGAAATTCGAGACCCACGGCAACAATTTGACGCAGTTAAAGTAGTAGGTGCAGCAGCAGGGTTGAAAGTTGTAGCTCCAGATATAGAAGGAGTTGTTGCAGGCGCACCATTTTACAGCGCATCCTCAGAAGATGAAATTGACGATGCACTAGACAGACTTACCGACTCAATGAAATCAAATGTAAAGTGTACAGACGAAGGTGTAGTTATTCGTGCAGACGCAATAGGTTCACTTGAGGCATTAGCTTATGAGTTATCAGCAGTTAATATTCCGATTGTAAAGGCCGTAGTGGGCGATGTCTCTAGAAGAGATGTTGTTACAGCAGACCCTTCGGATGAAGAATACAGAGCAATTCTTGCTTTTAATGTAAAAGTTCATCCAGATGCTAAGAAAGAACTTCATGAAACAGGAGTTAAGATTTTTGAATCAGACATAGTTTACAGATTATTAGAAGATTACCAAGAATGGAAAGAAAAAATAAAAGATAAGCAGGCCCAGCATTTGAGAGAGGATTTTTCACATCCTGGTAAATTTGAAATATTAGAAGGCCATACCTTCAGGACTCGTGATCCAGCAGTTGTGGGGGTTAGAGTACTTGGAGGCCGCATTGCGCTTAATCAAGCAGTTCTTAGAACAGATAACTCAGTAGTAGGACATATTCGCTCACTAAGGTCAGGAGAACAAGTGTTGAAAGAGGCTTTACAGGGCGATGAGGTTGCTATAGCCATTAGTGAAGCTACAGTTGGACGCCAGATATCAGAAGGTGATGTTCTTTACATTGAAATGGATGAACGCGCTATATTGAAAATAAGAGAAGCAGGCGTCAAATTGGATCCTATTGAAGAAGATATAATAACCGAAATGCAGAAGATTAAGAAAAAAGATCAACCTTTCTGGGCAAGATAGTTAATTATTTTGAAGAATTAAACCAAGGAATCAAAACCGAAGTATTTGATTTATATCGCAAATATTCGGAATCATTTCCGTATTTTTTATCTGCAGATGCTTCCAAGAGAGGTATCCCGCTAACGAATAAGAGTAAGAAAGTAGTCCAAAGAGGTCCGATAACAGTCCACAGAGGCACTTCGTATGAATAGCAGAAAACAAAAATACCAAACCACAATAAAATATTTCCAAAATAATTTGGATGCCTACTGTATTTCCATAATCCACTAGTACACCATTTTTCACCATTTAATTTATGGTTAAATTTACTATAATCAGCCCATGCTTCGATAATTAAACCAATTGAAAACATACCAATTCCAATTGATGCTAGAGTATTCACACTATCTGGGGAATCTAAACTGTTGAAATAGACAACAGGTAAGCATGTTAGAAATACCCATAAAATTTGCATTATCCAAAATCCTAAGAAACTCCAGAACTTTGATCTCATTTCATCGAAGCGATTGTCTTCGCCCCAAATGAGAATCCTGTAAGAAAGATAGGCCCCTAGCCTTAGAGACCATAATATCACCATCAAAGATCCAATTATTTTAGGGAATGAAAAGTCCTCACCGAACCATAGAGTTACAGTTGCTAAAAGTAAGAAATTCGCAGTACCTGCGAAATCAGTTACTTTGTCTATTTGCAGCCCGTAGGCTATAGCAAAAAAGCTTAGTTGCATACACACTGTGATTAACAGTGAAACCAGAATAAAATGTTCGTCGTTTTCTATAAAATTAACCATCTCGAGGTTTGGCCTCGTTCACCTTTAACTCACGGCCTTCGGCTTCATGTCCGTTTAAGGCCTCAATTGCAGCTGCAGCTTCATCTGAACTTGACATTTCGACAAATCCAAAGCCGCGGCTTCTACCACTCATGCGATCTACAATAACTTTCGCATCGGATACTTCCCCGTGCTCTTCAAAAAGCTCTCTTAGTGTGTCGTCTTTGAAAGACCATGGCAAGTTTCCTACATAGATGTTATTACTCATTTCTTAAATCCTGTCTTGATGTACCAAGACGACCTTCCAGAAAGTCCTCCATTTAAGGATTATCGCCTAAAATTCGTTTCCTAACTCTCTTCTAGTCTGCCCAGGGTCAATAAATGGTAAAACAAATGCAATCAGAAGTTGACAACTTCCTCCGATCATAATTGTAGTGGTATATGTGAAATTCTCTTCAAAATATCCTGCCATTTTTAATCCAAACAAAGCCCCGAAGTTTAAAAGAGCCATGTACAAGGTAAATTGTGTAGCTCCAACCTTTGGCCATGTAACATTCATAAATAATGAAATTAGAGAGATCCCCATAGCAGCCCCAAAGAAAGGATATATGACAATCAACCAGGTCATAACAGCTTTATTTTGCCACAAATCTTCAGCTAGGGCAATTGTAAATATCGATAATCCAGTTAATACAGCAAATAAACTTGCAATACGTCTAGCACCAAACTTATCTGCAATAAGTCCACCAATAATCGTTCCAGCGATTCCAGCAGTTACAGCCCACCCTCCGGTTACAGCAATATATTCAGCATCGCTCCACCCTAGCTGTTGAATGAAAAGTACATTCAGAACTGGAATCAAAAATTCCCAGAAATAGGTTAGCATAGCTAATAGCATTCCAATAAGTGGAGCTCTAAGTGACAAAGCTTTGACTATGTCGCTTTTTTGCGGAGCTAAGTCAAATGCTTGTTGACCAACTGTATTATTTCTTAAGAAAAAGAAATATGCAGCACCACATGCAAGAGTTAGCAAGTGAACCCACATACTTCCTGCAAAATCACCAATAGTTAATAGCAAAAATAAGTCTAAAGCAATGATTATTCCAAAATCAACTCCAAGAGATTGAGGAGTATGGGTTCCCATATCCCAGCTTACTTCCTTTGCTACTTTCTTTTTAGTCTTAGTTGGTTTCGGTTCATCTTTTACTTTAATTACAGCTTTACCTTCACCCCAAGGGAACAATTTTTCTCCAGGCCTCTCTCTGATGAATGCAGGCAAACACATAATCAATAACAGCATTGGCACAGTCAAGAATAATCCTCCAGCAATGCCTAGAGATCCAATAAAGTATCCAATACCAGCCCCACCGACCATCGTACCGAAACGCTTGGCACCAAACATGAAACCGTTAATTTTACCAAATTCTTCAGGACTTAAAACATCTACAGCTAAACCATCAACAGCCACATCTTGTAAAGATGCAAAGCAATTATGGAAGAATAGCAATCCAGTAAGAAGTGCAATTTTACTTTCTATTCCAGGGACCAGTGCAATAATTACAACAGTAATTACCATTCCAGCTTGAGCGCCTAATATCCAAGGCCTACGACGTCCCATAGGTAAGTAATGATAATTATCAACGAAAGGACCCCATAAGAACTTGAAAACCCAAGGTAGGTAAACCCAGAATAACATATTACCTATCTCTGCAGCAGTAAATCCTTGTTGAGCTAAGTAAGCAATTAAAGTATATGAAATAAATCCAGAAGGTATTCCCTGTGCAACATAAAGCGAGCAAAGAGTAAGAGCTTTAGCACTCATGCCGCCGAAGAACATAGTTGTCATCAAATTAGGCTGATCGGCAGCGCTACCTTCGTCTTCCCAGACAAATTCATCGTCGCCTGATTCTTCTACTTCCACATTACTTTCAGATCTTCTTTTTTGCGTAAAAATATATCCTGTAGCTGCCATAGAAAGAAGAATTACGGGTAGAAAGATTCCACCTGCAAGGTCAGTTAACCCTGCAAGTAAAGCACTTGATGGTTTATTTTCGTTAAGATAAACTACAGAAAAACTACTCACAGCAGACATTGATTCTCCATTATCTAGAACTAGTCTTGCAGATAGAGTAATAGTTTGATTATTTTCAATTACTAAATCAGATGGAATAGGTAACTCCCAAGTTGCCCAATTCCCTTGTGTGGAAGTATCTGTAGCAGGGTACCATTCACTTGCACCGAATTTAATCTCAATACCACCACCATTAGTTGGTTTATTTGCAGTAACAGCAGTTCCTTTCAGAATTTCGTTTTTGTATATTTTAGGTTTAACTGGAACCATTGTTCCGTTAATTTCTTCCATATCATATTCTAAACTCCAGTTTACTGAAACTTCAGGATCAATTTTCCCTGCAATTTCAACAAATACCAAAGGATCGGCTTGCCCATATCCGTATTCATTATCAGGTCGAGTTTCAAGAATTGAACAGTTATTTGATGCAGCATCCGGGTCATCATTCAGGATTTCTCTTTCAATAGAATATCCTGCCACTAAAGTGTCTTTAACTTCAGCTGGGGTTAAATCGGGATTTGCTTCTAAAGTTAGAGCAACTATTCCAGCCATTAATGGAGTTGCCATGCTAGTTCCACTCTTACTAGTATAGCCAGTGCCAGTACCTTGATTAGGTGCCATAATGTTACTGCCTATTGCAGCCACATCAGGTTTGACTCGCCCATCTGAAGTATAACCTCTAGAGCTGTAAATTGCTAAACTCAAGTCCTTATCAAGAGATGCAACAGTTATAGGCAATCTCGAATCGCCAGGTGAATCTATTGTATTACATCCTGCACCCGTTGCAGAACCAAATTCATTTCCAGCACTTAAAGTGACTACAAGCCCAGATTCAACTGCAGCATCAACAATTTGGCTCCATGCTGAGCTGCCGTCATTATCAATATGAAATTCTACTTGTTGTTCACCTAAGCTAGATGTCATCACTCTAATGTTAGGAGTTACTACCTTTTGATTTTCAATAGTCCATTCAACACCTCTTATGATGTCTTCAATGTCTCCGTCACAACATGCTAAAACATTTACTAAATTTGCTTTCGGAGCAACACCTATGTGCGGCGTACCAGTATTATCTCCAGCTCCAGTTCCTGCAGCAATTCCAGCCACATGAGTACCATGGGTTCCACTATCAATTGATTCTCCAGGTAAACAAGGTGAACATATTACAGCGTCCTGAACAGCATCATAGTATGCAACGACTTTCATATCATCAAATGTAAATTGATTGTCGTCCATATCATCTAGCCCAACATGTGCATTATCCACGCCAGTGTCCACAATAGCAATAGAAATTCCTTCGCCATAAATCCCGTGATTTAGCCAAACATCATCAACGCCCATTGCAGGCACTGCATCAGCCATGTGAGGTTCTGCTTTTCCGATATCATCAAGCATTACAACACCATCCCATGCTGCAACCTCAGAAATCATGTCTCGAGGCATAGTTGTTGCAATTAAATCGATAAATTGAGCACGGAATGTTACTTCGATTCCAGCATTTTCCAATCTTTGAACGTCATAATCTGTTGGATGATGATCATATCTTACGAAAACACGGGCTTCTCCAGCATTGAAGAATCGTTCTCCCTGTTCTAATTTCCAAACTAATAAATCCGAAATCCCGTCATGATTTTTATCTCTGGAGTAAACATCCCACCAATTATTCTCATAAATTGGTGAATTTTCTTCAGCAGATAAATTGACAAAGCCAGTACTAAGTAATAAAAAAGTCACGATTCCAGCAGTGATAGCTTTGCGCTGCATATACATAGAGATAGGACTTTGATTAAAGAACTTACGATTTGTTAAAATCTTCTATTCCGCTTCTCACCCTTACAGCCATTCCTTGTTGGTTAAGTTCTATTTCTTTAGGCCCAATCATCAATTTTCCAAAAGCAATTAATTCATCATTAGGAGTAACTACAATACATTCGTCAAGGCATTTTAATGTTGAATCAATATTTTCTATAAATTTACAAAATACACTTTTTCCTTTTCGATTAAATTCTGCGGTTTCTGAAGTTACAACTATGCGATAAGCAGGTTTTTCTGAATGTTCATGTAGCAATTCTGCACCTTTTTTTTGAAGTATAAACATTCCTCTTCTATGTGAAAGCGAAGCCACGTGTTCACCGTCTAGAAGTAAATTTCTCAATCTTCTTGTTTTCCTACTTATTACTAATTCAGTTTCCCCATCCGTAAATATCTTACCGGTGCCTTTGCCAAATTGATAATCCAAAATACTTCTAACGCGGGCAATATCCCATTCTTGCAATTTAAATCCTTCAATATCGTCTTGCAATAACCCTGGATGAAATGGATATGTCTCGGATAAATGATTTGGTACTTTTCCAAAGTAAGGGTGAAGCATTTCACCAGATTCAAACGAATTACTCAGATTAGAAAATATGGGCCTAATATTTGATTTTTCTCCACTTTTGATAGGAGTTTTATAACGATAAGCAGGTTCAAACTTACTAATCCAGTCAATATTATTTTCTATGACTTCAAAGACTTTCATTAAGGCTGGAGAAGATCGTAATCGGCTTTCTACCAATTCCCATAGCAATCCGTCGTGAATAGCCTGTTTAATTCTCCTGATTTCAGCAAAAGAAGTCATAAGATTATGTTTTGCAATAATCTTCTGTCTTTCTTTTTTATCGAGCTTCTTTAGTTTAGTAGCCGTCATACCAGGGAATGCTGAAAACTCACTAGGTAATTCTTCTAATTCATCTAAATTTCTAGTCCCCCATGTGAACATTAGACTGTCTCTTGAGGCAAATTTAGCATAGCTTGCACTATCAAAAACATCACATCCCAAAAAGGCAGCTAAAGCAAAAACCATTGGATGACCGCATCCAAAAAGATGCACAGGCCTTGAAATATCAAGCCCTTTTTTAGAGGCTAAAATAACTTCTGATAAAAGTTTGAAGTTATTTCTCTCCATAAGAGGAACTACTCCTCCAATTGGAAAAATTTCAGCTTTTGTTTTTGAAGCCATTTCAGCAGCCTTTGTTCTTAAATCTAAATGACGTCCACCTTGAATAGGAGCAGCTAGGAAAATATCGTCTTTGTTTGCATCGGCAGCTTCAATTCTTTTTTGTGTCTCTTCTAACTCTTTTTTAGCATCTTCAAACCTAGTTTCAGGTTCACAAAATACATCTAAGACAGTTCCAATATCAACTTTAATCTTTTTTTGAAAATCAAGTATTTCTTCCGGTTTCATCTCAATTTCGCCGTAAACATGAGATTGGAAAGTTCCACTATCAGTCATTATCGGACCCGACCAGTTCACTAAGCCATGAACTCCTTTATCTTCAGCAACTTCCTTCAGTTTTGGATTTTTGTAAATGATATAACTGTTAGTAATAATACCTTGAGCACCGCATTCAGCCAACTCTTCCATAGACAGCGTCATAATTTTTGGATTCACAACAGGAAGTAAAGTTGGTGTATCTAGAACTCCGTGTTTGGTTTTAATTTTTCCAAGTCGTGCAAGTCCATCGCGTTTATTGATTTCAAACAATAAATCTCCACGAAGAAACCTTTATTTCAATTCACCTCTAAATTATATCATGGACGAATTGAATCTACGAGTCACAGGTATGACCTGTGCATCTTGTGTCGCTTCAGTTGAGTCCATAGTTAGTAATTTAGAAGGTATAGATTCTGTAAGGGTTAATCTTCCCCTTGAAAAAGCTACAATCAGATGGTCTGAAGGTGCAAATGAAGACTTAGGGGCCATTAGAGATGCAATTAGTAAAGGAGGATTTGGCTCTGAAGAATATGTAGATCCTAAGAAATACAGGCAGGAATCTGTAGTAAATGCAAACAAAATGGGTTTGCAGGTTATAATTTCTTTAATTTTAACAGTTCCAACCTTTTTTCTGGCAATGTTTGTTGGAGATTTGGGACAAGTGTATGACCTAGATTCACGATTACTTCTCGCTTTCATTTTATCCTCAATAGTTTACTTTTATGCAGGAATGGAATTCCATAAAGGAGCCTGGCAAGCAATTCTATCGGGAAGAGCAAACATGGACGTTCTAGTCCATATTGGAACTACGACTGCTATGATTTGGTCTTCCCTTGTAGTATTTGCCCCATATCTTGATTTTCTACCTTCGATTTTTTTATCAACTACCCATGTATTCTTTGACGGTGCAGCTTTCATAATTTCATTCATTTTACTAGGTAATTGGTTGGAAGCTAGAGCTAAGTTAAGAGCCACAGATGCAGTTTTTTCGTTAATGGATCTGAAAGCAAAAATGGGTTCGATTATTAATTCAGATGACTCAGTTTCAGAAGTGCCAGTTGAAGAAATATTAATAGGAACTGAAATATTAGTTAAGGTTGGTCAAACAGTACCCTTAGACGGAATAGTAGTGAAAGGGGCAGCTTCAATGGATATGTCAATGATGACGGGAGAATCTAATCCTGTTTTTGTTAAAGAGAACGATTTAGTTATGGGAGGGACAATAGTGCTAGATTCAGCGATTCATATAAAATCAACAAAATATCATGACGATACAGTACTAGCAAATGTTATTAATTTAGTAGATGAAGCTCAGATGGGTAAGGCTCCAATTCAAAAACTGGTAGATAGAATCTCTGCAGTATTTGTTCCAGTAGTAGTAATTTGCGCCATTCTTGCTTCGCTTACTTGGATGTTTTTCTCAGAAGGACATGGAGATTACAATTCTACGGAATTAGCCATCATGGTTTTGGTCTCAACTCTAGTGATAGCCTGTCCATGCGCATTAGGATTAGCTACTCCGACTGCACTAATGGTTGGTACTGGTATTGGAGCTCAGTACGGCTTGTTAATCAAAGGTATAGATGCTTTGCAGAATAGCTATAATACAAACACATTAGTTTTAGATAAAACAGGAACTCTAACAGTTGGCATACCGTCAATAACAAAGATTAAGTCAATAAGTTCAGATGAAAACAATATTTTGGCAATAGCGGCTTCTCTTGAATCTGCATCCACACATCCAATTGCTAAAGCGATTTCGCAGGCCCATTTAGAAAATAGCGAAGAATTGATTTCTTTTGACAGGATTGAAAATATAGGTGGAATGGGTTTAGTAGGTTATCTAGGCAATCAAGAATATGCTATAGGAAACCAGCCTCTAATGGAAGAGAAAGATGTCTTTGTTTCTAATCATATTGAAGAATTAGTGGATGTTTTGTCAACCAGTACCGTAGTCTTTGTTTCTAAAGGAAACAAATTGCTTGGTTGGATTGAGATGAAAGATAAATTAAGGGAAACTACAAACTTAGCAATTTCAAAAGCAAAAGATTTAGGCCTCAAAGTAATTATGTTAACTGGAGATAGAGCTGAAACAGCTTTAACGATTTCAAAAGAAGTTGGAATATCAAGGTTTGAGGCTGAGGTCAAACCTGACGGAAAAGCAGAATTTGTAAAAAAGTTGCAGACTGAAGGTGCGAGCGTTGCTATGATCGGCGACGGAATTAACGATGCAGCAGCTTTAGCAGTTGCAGATGTTGGAATTGCAATGGGTGCAGGTAGTGATATTGCGCTAGAGGCAGCAGATATTGTCCTTCTTCGAGATGATTTATTGGATGTAGTATCGACATTAGATTTAGGTAAGGCTACAATGGGTAAGATTCGAGGCAATTTAGCTTGGGCTTTTGTTTATAATTTAATTGGTATTCCTTTAGCAATGGGAGTCTTAATTTCCTCGACAGGTTGGTTATTACCTCCAGCATTTGCAGCAGGAGCTATGGCATTATCTAGTGTTAGCGTAGTCTTAAATTCTTTAACACTTAGATCATGGAAGCCATTTAGGGCATGATTTCTTAATCAACCTTCAAATTAGAAGATTATGACTGAAACGTTAAAATTCCAGATAGACGGAATGACTTGCGGCGGCTGCTCAGGAAGAGTAAAAGGCGTACTTGAATTAAATTTAAATGTTGAATCTGCAGAAATATCTCACGAAGAAAATAGCGGAATAGTGAAAACTAATGGCCAGATAACTGCAGAAGAATTGGTGAAGGTAATTGAGCAAACAGGGTATTCTGCAGCTATTTCGCCCAGCTCATAAAGTACCTAAAACCATTTGGAGTTCAGATCGTCCTCTCAATGTTAGACCTAAATTATCTACAATTCTTGCTTTAGTTTCAGGGCTGTGGATCTTTGGAACTGGCGAAGCCATTTTGATTGGTGCAGGAATAGGAGTAAGTCCATGGACAGTTCTTGCCCAAGGAATATCTGAGCAAACAAGTTTTACGGTTGGCTTATCTACGTTTATTGTAGGGGTCTTGGTTCTTTTCCTTTGGATACCTCTTCGAGAGACTCCCGGCATTGGAACGATTTCTAATATTGTTCTAATTTCATTAGCTATAGATGTAATGGAACCCTTTATTCCTGAGCAGACAAATCTTTTCCCACAGTTAATTCAGTCCTTGATAGGAATAATCTTTGTAGCAATAGGTAGTGCATTTTACCTTACAGCAAATTTAGGTCCAGGACCTCGAGATGGGTGGATGACAGGAATTCAAAAGAGGACAGATTGGCCCATTGGGAGAGTTCGTGCAGGAATTGAAATCTCAGTATTGAGCATAGGTACTTTTCTGGGAGGAATATTTGGTCTTGGAACAATAATGTTTGCAATAGGGATAGGCCCAATCTTAGCAATATGCTTAGGATTTGTTAAGAAATGGTCAATCTAAACTATAATTCTATTAAAGCCCCATCAAAATGACATCTTAACGGGCCGGTAGATCAGTCTGGAAGATCGCCTCCTTGGCATGGAGGAGGGCGCGAGTTCAAATCTCGCCCGGTCCACCATTTGATACGTATGGAACTGACCCCTGAAATTCAATCTACTGTAGCAAAAGGCTTGGCACTTACAACAGTAATGCTTTCAACAGGAGTATTGGCCAGGTATTTTAATGTCAAAGTAAATTATACGCGTAAAATCAATCATTTTGCAATTTTTTTCTTACCGGTATTTATCGATCAACAATTTAATGCAGAAACTTTTACAGATTTCATTTATCTGGCAATAAGCGCTTTGATTACAACATTATCCTTAGTTTCATTCTATGAACCAATTAGACAAGCAATACCTCCCTTTCAGCTGATGTTTGAAGGATTTGATAGGCCAGAAGATAGGCCGCATACACTGTCTTGGCTTTGGACACAGTTTGCGGCAGGTTTTGCAGTTATGCTACCAATGATTTGGTTATTTGGACAATGGGGCTTAGAATCGTTGGTAGTTATTCCAATTTTGATTAATGTTATTGGGGACGGATTAGCAGAGCCTGTTGGGGTTAGATTTGGAAAATATAGGT
>JAPOKN010000059.1 GCA_029977605.1 Methanobacteriota archaeon | reverse complement strand
CAATCGGTCTCGGGTAATTTTTTCCTATAATACAATTAATTTGCTTTTGCATTGTCTTGCTCATTTTCCATGGCTCGTGTATGTAGTGTGTTGGTACCATACTCAATTCAGGTACCCATTTTCGAATATATATTCCATCAGGATCGTGGTCCGTTGATTGTTTAAGAATAGAATATGCTCTAACTGTGTTTATTCCAGTAGTTCCGCTTTGCATAGAAACTTGTGACCAGTGAATTCCAGGTTCATAATCGATAAATTGCCTTGCTAAGTAATTTCCACTTTCTTTCCACGGTAACCATAGAGTATAGCTTGCCACTGACATTAGCATAGCTCTCATTCTAAAGTTAATCCATCCAGTAGCTCTCAGCTGTCTCATGCAAGCGTCAAAAAAGGGCCAACCTGTCTTGCCTTCTTTCCACATCTCAAATCTATCTGGATCCAATTCTCTGTTCAATCGCTTATCTAGTTCATGATTCATTGCTCTAGATCCTAATGTTGGTTGTAACTCAAGTTTTTGTATGAAGTGACAATGCCAAGCTAGTCGACTTTTGAATGAATTAATGCTGGCAATCCATTTTTTCCTCGAATCACTTTTTTCTAAAGTTTTCAAATATGCAACTCTTTCATTAGCTTTTTTGATAATTTGTCTAATAGTTATACATCCTGTGCTAATGTAATGAGATAATCTTGAGCAACCATTCTCTCCAGTAATAGGGCTTGACATTTCATACCTATAATTCATACCCCTTTTGTTTAGGAACGAGTCTAGATTTTTTTTAGCTTCAATTTCTCCTGGTTTGTATTTATCTCTTAGTTTTCTAGGAATAATTCCAATTTCTTTTGAAGAAGAAATTGAATCTATTCTTAATTCATTTTCAAACTTAAGTTGATTTGGAGCAGGAATTACATCTTCCATTAATCTCTCAGTTCTTAGTTTATACCAGTTATCTCTATTGTTTAATCTTCTGACTACTGCATTTGTAGGAAATTCTTTCCAATTTAATTTTCTAGACTTACACCATTCTCCGAATTGAATATCTCTTCTGTAAGACCATTCTGTTCCTATTTCTTCGTGGCTGTAAATATTGGATATTAGATACTCCTTACTCAATTTTACAAATACATCAATAATTTCATCATGAAGAATTAGCATTTCACCTCCTAATTCTCTGATTCTTGATTGCAATTCAACCGCACATTGAATTTCCCAATCAATGTGAATCGGATCAGTGTCATTCTCTCTTAGTCGGGATGGTTCAATAACGAATATTCCAAGAAAATTATTGTTATTTGTTGCAACTTCGTTAATTGGAGCGTGATCTTCTAGCCTGAAATCTCTCTTGAACCAAACGATATCAACTTTCACAATTATCATCTCTATGTCAGATATTTAAATGATGGCTCATGGAGTAGAATGGACTGGGTAGAAGGTATTGGACTATTTGCAGGTTTTCTAGGAGTGTCTGGGTGGTATCCTCAGCTTAAACGAGTTTGGTTTGAGGGCAGAGCAGATGGAATAAGTGTCCCAACCTTCGTTGTTATTTGTATTTCTTTAACTTTATGGCTTATTTATGGTATTCTGAAGAATTCAGTTGCTATTATAGTGGCAAATGTTTTGGCGTTACTAATGATAGGCGGTGTAGCAATCGGAGCTTATCGTATACAAAATCAGTAAACTAATACAGTATCTGCAGCAGCTGAAAGTTCAATTACTTGTAAAGGTCCTTCCCAAGCTAGTTTATCATCAGGAATAATAAGGGCACCTTCACCCTCTTTTTTCCCTAAAACCGATGCTACAGAACCGAAGGAGCAGTGTAGTTTTGCACCTTCTAGTAACTTGTCCATCATTCCTTTCATAAGATTAGGATCAACATCTGAGTGTTTCTCCATTTTTTCAAACTGTCCAGGTTCTAAGTGCCTTACACCACCTGCCGCAAAGAATACGTCTACATCATGGCCAGCGGTAACAGCTTGAGCTGCGCATGCCATTCCAACTACGCATTTTACAGGGTCAATGTCTGGGTCTGTTGCAATTTTAATGAAGAATTTCATAATTTCACTATAAAACTATTATTTAAAATGATATACGTTTAATATTAATCTGTTATTTATCGGATTTCGGTGTAAAATCCCATTTTTTAGTTTCTTCATTATATACCATTAATCCTTCGGACGGTGTATTTTTTCCGATTATTTTTCCGACAATCTTCCCTTCAGGCAGTGACTTGTTTTCAATATCTTCTTTTCCATGAGAAGATATGTTTTCCCACTCGATTTTGTCATCTTTTGAAGTAAAACCCACAATATCATTATAATTTTTTTCAGCATCCATTTTAAATTTGTTCAAGTCTTCATTGTTCAATCCTGAATATTTCTGTAGTATTTTTGCCCTATACAATCTTTGAAGTTCGCCACCATCAAACCAGAAAGATGAGCAACTAGAGCATCCATCTATTGTAATGATTTCAATTTCTTTGCTAGTTAATTTCATTTCTTTCTTAGCCAATTCACTTTCTTTTTTTTCTCGTTCACGCTTGACAGCTACGGATCCTAGTATATCACCAGCCAAGTGTACAGGTGGAAATATCATAGCGATGAATATGGCTCCAATTCCTAAAATAACACCGGCTGAAATTTCAGCAGCTTTTTCTACAGGATGCCGATGTTTGTCATGTTTTTTACATACGATGTGTATTTCATTCATTTTGGAACTACAAGTTCCGCACCTAAGTGCGCCAATGTCACCAGTTCCTAGAAATTTTTCTATGTTGTGTTTTTTTATTATTCTTGATCCTATGAATGGGAGTTTATTGATGTCATCAACATCTAGCATGACTCCCTTACATTGCTTACATACCCAGTGGCGGAATTTTTTTCTTAGTGCAAATTTTTTTGTTAGATTAACGCCTGAACATCGTGGGCAAGGGTAGGCTTCCTTTTCAATCATAATTGTGCAAGGCACTAGAAGTATATTAATTTGCTGATGAACTAGTACTACATTTCAGGAGGAGGTGGCAGTTCATACTCTCCACTGCGCTTTTTCTCTTCCTTCTTTTCTTCAGACTCAGAAGTGGCCATTTCACTTTTTTCAGGAACTTCATCTTCCTTCTTTTCTCTATGAATGTAATCAGACTGTTCTTCCCATCCTTTAGCACCAGATGTTGTTGAACCAGCCTCGTTATTTTGTTGGTAATATTTGGAGGGATCATCATCTTGCAGAGTAAAAGCTAGAACTATACCAACGAACAGTACTACAACACCGCAACAGCAGGCTGCAAATGATCCAAATCCTTTAGCAATTATTTCAAAAATAGCACCAATCAACGCTTCTACATCATAAACCATTATGACATTTCCGTTAGTCTCCCACGTATATGTTCCCGATCGGCAGCCTTCTCCTTTATGACTCTCAAATCCGTATTCATCAGTGTAGACAGCATTGCACAATCGTCCAATTACTATATATTGATCTACAGTATCATCTCTAATATAATTGCATTGAGGGTAGAACATTTCTGTATCTCCCATTTTTAATGAAAAAGATTTTACTTTGTCACAATCAGCTTCAGTGAGATTCCAAGTATTGTTCCCATGGGCTTCGTTGTACCCTCCAGAACCTCCGCCAGCATACTTTACATCAACTAGGTGAACGTAATACTTAGATTCATTATTCGGATTTACTTGATCTATAGAAATATCTCCGTCTGCTCCTTCATAAATAATTCCTTCTTCGATATTTTCCTCAAAAGAGTCTCCTGTGAAAATTAAGGCTATACCTCCAACAGTTATGAGTGCGCCAACAACCATTACAACGATTGCAACTTTATTCATATTTTTTAATGAAGTTACTGTATTTAAGAGGTTTCAGTCAATCTACAACAGATTATTATCTTTAAGTAATTGAAAAATATAATCTTTGTTTATGTAAATTGTAGCCCACAGACTTACAACTCCAATGGTTGTGAAAATACCACCCAATTGTCTTTTTTGAGTACATTCATCTCTTTCTTCCATTGAACTAAGAGGCGGTTCCATGTACTGCAGACAACTATCAATTTCATAAGTTTCACCATTAAGTTTATTGTAATAATCCTCGGTAGCGGTATTCCAAAATACAGATCCAAAAACTAGCATGCATACTCCAAATGTAATGCCAATGACTAATTTCCAGTAGTTTTCTATTTCCACAATTACTAGAATAGGATGCCCCTAATAATTTTTTCGAAAATATCCAAACTCAACTTAGCTACGTTGTATAAAATAAACATTTTTTCACCTAGTTTTTTAGATTATGTCGGCCAAGAAAGGTAAGACAATTATTTCCCAAGGAAGTAAAATAATTGCAGCCTTAATGTAGCCTAACATATTGTTAACTAGGAAATGTTATATATAAAGTTAACGCTATTTTTATTATATAATTTATTTAATTATTAGAGGATATATTATTATTTGTACTACAATATGTTAAATTATCAAAAAGGTGGTACACAAAAATAGACCTTCAACGTAATTATAATATGTACATTCTGTCTGAATAATTGTGGTGAAAAAGGTACTAGTTATTGGAGGAGGTGTAATTGGTTTATCTTCTGGAATATGTCTTCTAGAAGATGGATGGGATGTTACAATTCATTCTGCAGAATTTTCTCCAAATACTACTTCAGATGTGGCCGCAGCTTTATGGTATCCATTTCTATCAGCTCCAGTAGAAAAGACAGATGCATGGGGCTCTCGAACTTAT
>JAPOKN010000057.1 GCA_029977605.1 Methanobacteriota archaeon | reverse complement strand
TTCAATAAGATGTCTGGCACGCGAGTGTTTAGTCCCTCGCATTTTTACAACTTGCAAACTTCTCAATAAATCACCTTGGCGTATGATGTTACCCATAAGAATTACACCATCTGCAACAGCTTCTTCCACTCCAAAAATAGAGTATGTTTGAGTATTAGAATCAACCACAGTCTCTGAAATTAGCATAGTCGTACATCCAAAAGTACTCAAGAATTGACTTAATCTAAATATGAAATTACGAATACTTCCTTTGTCAGGTAATTGATAACAAATTGCGGTAATAGAATCAATAACTAGTCTTGTAACACCAAGTTCGTCTACAATATCTTCGAACGCACCTAGTAAAGCTTCCATGTCTTTAGATGAATAAGTACCATCAAGCCTTTCTACACCTAATCGATCGTTAATAACAGTCAAATCAAAAATGTTTAGTCGACCATCTTTAACTAAAGCATCATCGAAGAATCCATAGGTCTGTAAGTTTGATAACATCTTTGACGAAGGTTCAGTGACCGAGATGTAACAGCATGTTTCTCCATTTTTAGCTCCGTTAATCAAATATTCCATAGCCAAAGTAGTTTTCCCTGAACCCACAGTTCCGGCCAATAATACAATATTTCCAATTGGAAGTCCACCGTTTAAAATACGGTCAATTCCCTCGATGTACGTCACACATTTTTCTCTAGGACGTCCTCCGCGGGGGTCTAAGCTGATTGGTTTTGTTACGTCTTTTTTAGCCATCTAAATCACTCGTCTATGATAAATTGGTCAACAAGGTATTGTCGAACCCTCTTTTTCAATGTTCTCTCTGTAATTCCTTCGCCGTCAGCATTATCATGCATAATTTGCATTTCTCTCTGAATTTCTACAGGCAATTCTGCCCAGTTAACAGGCGGTTTCTTTGGTAATAGTCCACGAAGATCTTTTGGATTTGCTTGCGCAAATATCTTCTCAAAGCGTTCTCTAATTTGTTTTTCAAAGAATTCATCAGCCTCTCTTTCAACTTCGTTATAGGCCTTAATCAATTCTTCTTCTATAATTTGTCCTAAGTCTTCTAGGAAAACGCCCTCTGGTAAATATCGGTGATACCAGCTTCCGTCCTCATGGAGTGCATCCATGTGAGTTCGGTTGTAAACATCAATAAGCGGAGTTTCATATTCTTCCTTTGCCATTAATTATCCCTACAGTTTCAAGCTGGGGCCTTATAAGATACTTAGCCTAGCGATTAAGCCGGTGTAATTTCATAGTCAAGGAGCACGACTTCAACTAAATATTCGACTTCTTCACCATTGTCAGTATGGTTACATCCAAGAGCATTTCCACTTTCCGCTTCCACATTTATTTCTAGGAAATAAGCACCTAATCCGGCACCCATTGAATCGAGTTCATTTTTAATTTCAGATTTAGACATGTTCGTTGCGTTGCCTGAGAAATACAAGGAAGAATTATACCACTCAACGAAAATCTCATGAGATGAACTGCCCTGTCCTTGATTTTGTCCGCTTTCAGTTCCGTTAAACTCATCATGAGTTACAGTTCCAGTAATTGTATCCGGATCTGGTTGAGAAGCACCTGGAGCCGCACATCCAGCTCCGTTACTAGTTTCATCCTCACTATAGGTAAGTAAAACTCTAACTCCAACAACATTTCGATTATCGGAAGCCCATTCGATATTGTTGGTGTTTAAATCGATCAAGATAGTTTCGCCATCGTTAACATATTCAGTACTGTTTCCAAGTATTTCATAAGTAATATCTCCAGAAATAGAATAATTTCCGACACCACCTCCACCTCCTGTTGATTCTGGCGCTCCAACCAGATAGACGGCTTCAGCAGCTCCAAATGGAATCAAAATTGCTGCAGCAACAGCGCCATATTGACTTTTCTTAGGTAATTTGAATCGCCCTAGGGGAGCTATTTTCGGACTTCTAATGTAATTCAGTGTAAAATGCGTAGCAAATGCAGCACCCATTCCAGGAACTGAAGGAAATACTCCGTCAGCACCATCTAATCCTAAAACAGTCCAAATGAAAACACCACTAAATGCAGCAACCATCATTGATACAGAATGAGTAGTGTCGGGTTTGTAACCTGCCCATCGAATAATAAGAAGAGGAACAAAAACTCCTCCCAGACCATATACTGCAAATACGACTAGTTGAAATACAGAGTCTCCACCCGGAATATACAAACCAGCGATTGAAATTAGAGTAGCAAAAGCAGCAACAGCAATTGTAACTTGTTTTGTAGTTTTATGGTCCTGATTCCATTCAGGTTTAATGTCATCAGTAATTGCAGCCGTACAAGCTAAAACCTGACTGTCAGCAGTTGACATTGTAGCAGCAAAAATTGACGCTAAAATCATTCCAACTCCAATTGCAGGCATGGTTTCCATAGCCATCATAGGTAAGCCAAGTTCAGCATCAAAATCACTCTCAGTAAATAACACCCGACTAGCAAGGCCGATAATCAGCATTAGAACAATGAACGGCGTTTGCCAAACGAAAAACCAAATCATAGCTTCTCTTCGATCTTTATCATCTCCCAAGGTCATAACTCTGGAAACTACTTGAGGCTGTCCAGCAACACTCAATCCACCTAGAAAAAAAGCAGCAATCCAAAGAGTAAGACCGAACATTAAATCTGGAGGTAAGAAATTGGTCAAAGCTGGATCTTGTTGATTTAAACCATCCTTAAGTCCAGAAAAACCACCTACTTCCTGGATACTAATCCAGCACAATATCGTTGAGCCAACAAGCATAACACATGATTGTGCCGCATCTGTCCAGATTGAAGCCCTGATTCCTCCAGCATAACAGTAAGCTACAACTAACACAAATCCGATTAAGATTCCAATAACTTCAGGCCACCCCATCATTACGAAGAGAGCTTTCCCCCCAGAGGTAAGTTGAGCTGCAGCGTAAATACTTAAGAATAAAACAGATAATACTCCTGCAAGTTTAGCTTCAGGCGCTCCTGCTTTTTCAGCAACAAGTGATGATAGTGAGCGAACCCCTCTTTCGTTTCCTTCTTTCTGTATAAATTTGTATAACCACATCCATGCAACAAACTGTCCAATTGTCGACATGAAAGCTAAAAATGCAACAGGATATCCTAGAGTATAGGTAAACCCGATGAAACCAATGAACATATATCCAGAATTCCAAGTACTAACTGCAGATAATGCAGCGAGAGGAGGACTCATGCCTCTACCTGCAACCAAGTAATCATCAGTTGTATCTTTTTTTACTCTAACAGAAGCAAGTCCAACCCCTGCAAAAATAGACATAAAAAATAAGAACGAAAGTATTACTGCAATATCCATAATTTATCCCGTTACTAGAGGAAGAACATAGTAAATTGCTAAGAAAGTTCCCAGTAGAGCTTCACCTACAATACACCCTGTTGCGATCATGTAAGTGTTTAGCAATCTCATAGTTCGTTGTTTTTCACTTAATCCTTCTTTCTCAACTGCTACATCGAGGAATCGAGCTTCCCAATAATCTCTCAATGCCCCGCCAACAACCATCGGGAGCGTAACCACCATTGGTAAATACATTCCAAGCCCAAAAGCAGTTCCCATTCCAGTAAGTAGTTCCATGAATACTCCGATAACAATACCGACGGCCAACAACCCCCACGGAGTTTGACCCCCTAACATAATTTGTGCAAAAGCAGCAAAGGCATTCGCTTGAGGAGCATACAAGATTAAGTCTCCTCTTGCCAAAGCAAGTGAAAGTAGCCCTGCAAAAAGTGCAGCAACAATAGTTCCAGGAACAATTCCTACTAACTCGGTTTTCATAATATGCATTGGTCGATTTCCAACGTATAACCCAGGTTTGTAATCTCCAATTACAGTACCAGACATTGAGATAGCACCTCCAAAAACGGTTGTTCCTACTAACGCAAGAATTGCAGTATCGCTTTCGTTTAATCCAATTGCTTTGAAAACTAAAACAAGCATTAACAGGACAATAAAGCTAGTTCCAGATACAGGCTCAATACTAGTCTCACCCATTACTTTGACAGCAATTGCCCCTAATGCAAAAGTAGTCAAACACAGTACCAAAGAGAAGATAAAAGATGCTAAAAATCCAAATTGAGTTGCAAAAGTAATTGTTATTCCTACAAGAGAGACAAGTAGCAATACAGGGATGTGGCTAATTGGCCATTCATACCAGCCCTTGCCTTTCACATAATCTTTTCTGGAGGCATCATCTCCTTCTCCTTTGAAAATATCAATTACATCAGAAGCTGTAGTTCTGAACACAGGTGCCATTTTCAACAACCCAGTAATTCCGCCGCCTAAAATTGCTCCAATTGCCATAGGCCTTGCAACATAACTGTATGACATGATAGATCCCATTGGAGAATATTGACTGATCGAATGATAGTTACCATCCAGTGGATAATAGAAAGGATAATCATATTGATATGCTAATGGAGTAACTACAAACCATGTGAAGAATGTTCCCAAACTGACTAAGAGAGCAACTCTAAATTTCATGAACCATCCAATAGCAATCATCATTGGAGTTAATCCAAATCCAAGCCAGGTGTAGTTTGTTAAGGAATTACTCATAGGCACAGTCAAGTCTCCCCCATCATACCACTCAGTTCCTTCCAGTGCAGAACTTAGGACAGAAGTTTTGATTTCCTCGCCTGCAGCGTCGTTAGAACCAGTTCCCAATAATGGCCAGTCTCTCAAAAATGTGAAAAACATAACAATCGCAGTCGAAATACCAACTAAACGAATAGAATGCATAGCACTCTCCATCCCGCCTTCTTTGGCAGTCTCCCCAGCAATATCCATTAATTTGATGTTTGCTTCAAAGCCAGGTAGAGGTAATGGGTCTTCCACTAACCAAACTCTTCTAAAAATTATGAAGTATAAACATCCGAGGAATCCACCTAAGATAGAGGCCACCATCGCAACTCCAGCTAAAGCCCACGAGTCAGGCAGAAGTAATGAGGAATCAATTAGTTGCTCCCCATTCATCTCATATTTTGGAGAATAAGCTAACAAATAAATTGCAGGATAAGTAAATACAAATCCAGTACAAACCATAGATGCACCTGTAGATGCTGATGCCGAAAGATTAACTTCTCCAGGAGTCCACCTCAAGGCCATTGCAGAAAGGTAGGCAACGTACCATGATCCAGATACAATCATTCCAACTTTTAGTCCAACATACTGGTTTATTAT
>JAPOKN010000037.1 GCA_029977605.1 Methanobacteriota archaeon | reverse complement strand
GTCCCGAAATCATCGAATTTCCTCTAATCGTAATTATTGGCCTATACGTTTTACTATTCTCTTCCTTTATACTACTTGTAAATTACATCATATCTAGAATGGAGGTTACTAAATGAGCTCGATTATTTTTGAAGAAGTTACCAAGAATTACGGTAGAGTGCAAGGAATTTCAAATGTATCTCTAAATATTGGGCCTGGAGTTACGGGAATATTAGGTCCGAATGGTGCTGGAAAATCAACTACAATGAAAGTATTACTTGGATTGGCGAGGCCATCAATAGGTTCCGTATATGTGAATGGAGTAAATCCTTTTGATAATTTTGGTATAAGAAATAAAATTGGGTTTGTTCCAGAATATGATTGCTTTTATGAACATATGAGTGCAGTTGATTACGTTTCGTATTTCTTAATGATCCACGATTTTAGTAAAGAGGAAGCTGTGGAAAGAGCTGAAAATTCCTTAATAGAATTGGGACTGCAAGACTCAATGTATCGAAAAATTCGTACATATTCAAGAGGTATGAGGCAAAAAACGAAAGTTGCTAGGGCAACTGCATTCAACCCACAAATTTTAGTTTTAGATGAACCGTTCCAAGGAGCTGATCCAACAACTAGACACTTACTAATGGAAAAAATTAATTCATGGTCTGAAGAGGGCAAGACTATTTTGATATCCAGTCATATTTTACATGATGTTGAATATTTAACAGACAATATCATATTGATTAATAATGGAAGAGTATTAGCTTCAGGTAACAGACATGAAATACGAAAGTTAATGTCGAATATTCCAATTCAAATCAAAATATCTCCTATCGATAAAAATCAATTAAGACCACTAGTCAAACGTATGCTAGATGAAACATGGATAACTGCAGGCAGATTGTTAGAAAGCGAAGGTGAAATAATATTAGAAACTAACGAGTCTGAAAAATTTTACACTGAATTTCCACAAATCCTTGAGGATGAAAAAATTATTGTCGAAAGAATAGTCTCTGAAGACGACACACTAGACTCGTTATATTCTAAATTAGTAGAGGGAGAACAATGGAAGTAAGCAAAATGTTCAAACGATTTCCAACGCTATTTCCTCCAATATTCAAAGATTGCTCTTACAGATTAATTACAAACAAATTAACTTGGGTTTTAGTAGCAATCTTGATGTTGCCGTGTGCCCTGGGATTACTTGTTTATTATGAATATTCAGATGACCGTATTTCTGAAGAAATTGATGGGGAAAGAATATATTTTACAAGTAGTGGTGAATTACTACATGAAGATTTGAGAGACATATTTTTAGACTTATCTCAATTTTTTGGAATTGGATTTATCGCTTTACTCCTAGGTATCATGTTTAGTTCCGAACTAATTAGTGAAGAATATAATTTGAAAACAATGCAAATATTAAGAACATCGCCAATTCATTCAATAGAGATTTTTACTTACAGGTACATTAGTGGAATTATTACTGGAGTAATCTTACTTGGATTATATTCTACAATATTTTACATAATAGTGATGATGGGTGCTGGAATCCATGGAATATTCGAAGAAATCGGACTTTTAGCCTTAGTAATCAAGATAGTAATACTTAACTGGATTGGATTTTTATCCATATTCTGTGCAATAAATGTATACTTTGAAAGACCTTACTTGATATGTTTCATTTACTGGCTATTTTGGGAACAAATTATATCAGGTCAAAATTATCAACAACTTACACTAACACACTACATTAATTCAATAATTTACGACTCACTAATTGAAATGGGATGGAATGTAACGGCTTCGGATTATGGCCTTGTAAATAGTAACAATGATACTATTGCTTCAGATCCATTAATCTCTACATTTATCATATTGATTGTTGGAATAACTTTCATATTCATTGGATCTAGAGGCATATCCTCGAAACAATTCTAAAGTTTTATTAAAAGGCCAAAATAGAGCCATCAAATGGCAAAGAGGGATTACTACGAAGTTCTGGGAATTGAAAAAGGGGCAGATGAAAGAAGTATCAAAAAAGCATACAGGAAATTAGCAAGGAAACATCATCCTGATGCAAGTGATGAAAGTCCCGAAGTAGCCGAAAAGAAATTCAAAGAAATCTCTGAAGCTTATGAAGTATTAGCTGATAGTGAAAAAAGAAGCAGATACGATCAGTTCGGACATGATGGTGTAGATTTCGGCGGAGGAGGATTCTCATGGGACCAGTTCAGTCATCAAGGTGATATATCTGATTTATTTGGTCAACTCTTTGGTGGAAGGCAAGGAGGAGGCGGTGGAATGGGAAGTATCTTTTCACAGCTGTTCGGTGGAGGACAAAGTCAACCAAATAATAGAGGAAATGATCTAAGATATGACATTACATTAGATCTTAAAGAAGCATTCACCGGCATAGAAAAGGAAATTACCATACCTAGAGAAGATTCATGTAAAACATGTAACGGTTCCGGAGCTGCTAAAGGAGGAACTGCAAAAACATGCGTTACTTGTGCTGGCCAAGGGATTGTAAGGAAAGTAATGCAAAGAGGATTTATGCAAACTGTTTCTACTGATACATGTTCAGATTGTAGAGGAACTGGAAATGTTATAGACAAACCTTGCAAAGATTGCAAAGGATCTGGTATTGTATCTGTTGACAAAAAAATAAAGCTGAAAATTCCTGCTGGAGCTGATGACGGCTACAGATTAAGAATGCGAGGGCAAGGAAGCGCAGGCCCAAACAATGGACCAAAAGGTGACTTGTACATAGTTGTAAATGTAAAAAGACATGATATATTCCAAAGACAAGACAATGAAATTATATTAGATTTAGATATCAGTCCCTCACAAGCCGTACTTGGTGACAGCATAAGAGTACCTACTTTAGCAGGAAATGTGAAGCTAAGCATTCCATCAGGAACACAATCTGGAGATGTTCTTAGACTAAAAGGAAAAGGAATGCCAGATATTACAAGGCCTTCAATTAAAGGAAGCCAACATGTCAGGATAAATATAAAAGTACCAAAGCCTAATGGCAAAACAAGAAAGCTTTGGGAAGAGTTAAAGAAACTAGACTCAACAAAACCATCTTTCTTAGATAGAATGAGGGATACATTTGGCTGAAGACGAAGATTACGAACAAGATAGTGAAGCATACCGCAAATGGAGAAGTGGTGAAGATAATGATAAGTATGCTTCGTCAAAAAACCCAACAGAAACTGGGTCGAAAAGCGGTTCTTATTCCATACCCAAACCAAACAAAGAATACAAGCTACCTGGTGAAGATGATGATTCTAGGCTGAATGATTCCTTTAATTGGTCATTTGCCATTGGAGCATTTGCTGTATTGGCATTAATCGTGGCTTCAGTGTTCGCCTCAGTAATTGCAGATTCAGAAGGTAAAGATTCTTCCGAATGGCCTTCAGTTGAAGGAACAATAAGTAATAAATTCGTTCTAGATAAATTCGTCACAGATGAATATTGTGAAGACTACAATGAGGATGGCTATCTCGATGACGATGAATGTTGGAAAGATTTTGTATACGTAGCAGATTTAACTTACAGTTACACAGATAAGAATGAGAATAATTTGTCTTTAAAAGAGACGGTTGAATTCTGGGAAAGTCATTGGGTGGATATAATTAAAACAGAAGGAGAAGACAAACTATTTCAAGAATTTGTTAATGAAACAGAAGAGCGTTCGAAAATTAACACTACGGTTATTATCTTCTATAATCCAGACTTACCCTCAGAGGCATATAGTGAGTTTACATTTAATTATGAAGAACCGCTAGGATTTGTTGGGGCGTTCTTCATGTGCCTAGGCGGATTGCTGTGCGTTCCTATAGTAATTGGCGGATTTGTCATGAGTTGGGCTCAGCGAGCCACTAGTAACGGTGGAGATTACAGAGGAAACCGTTGGAGTCCTTTTGGAGGATCTGGATACAATAGCAATCGAGGCGCAGGAAGAAATGGTCGAGCCGTCAGGAGAAGTGGAGGAAGTAGTCGTAGCGGCGGTGGAGGAAGAAGTGGAAGTGGAAGCCGAGGTGGCGGAGGCCGAAGCGGCGGTGGTGGTCGAAGGCGTTGATTCTGAATCCATTCAAATATTATTCCAAAAAATACAAAGAACGAAATTTAGATTCAAAACAACTGGCTAAAATGATGAATCGTTGGCCTCCCTCTATTGCAAATAGAATCAAAGTTGTTGACATAAGTGAAGACTTTATGAAAGCTAAAATGGTTATCAAACAATCATGGTTGAATAGTGCCTTTGACAAAATAATGTTTGGAGGAACCACTTACTCTGGGATGGATATGTATTATGGAATGGCACTGCCCCTTATACTGAGTACAAAAGAAATAGATGCATATGTTTTCACAAAAGAAGCAAATATAAAATATTTGAAAGCTGTGAAAAGTGATTTAACTGTTTTTTTTGAATTGACTGAGAAAGAAATCGATTCATACGTTACTGGAATAAATAAAAATAATAAACATGAAGAATGGCTAACTGTAAAAGGTTATGATAATGAAGGCGAACTTTGTGCGGAAACAAAACTATTAACTTACGTTAGGAATTGGCCTAGAAGTAAAGACGATGAAACTTGACATTGACGATGATATCCGCAAGGCAAAAACAATACCCTCTAAATTTTATCATAGCTCTAAAGTTTATAGAAAACTTAGAAAACTATTCAACCGCAGTTGGCAATTTGTAGGAGATTCTGATCTTTTAGAAAAAAATAATGCACATCCTGATATTTTGCTAGAGGGAATGGTTGATGAACCGTATGTGTTAACAAAAGATGGAGAAAAGATTAGATGTCTATCTAATGTTTGTACACATAGAGGCAATATTGTTTGTGAAAAAGCTGCAAAAACTAAAAATTTGGTCTGTGGTTATCATGGTAGACAGTTTCATATTGATGGAGAGATGAAATTTATGCCTGAATTTGATGATGTAGAAAACTTTCCAAGTAATGATGATAATTTACCTGAAATTGAGATAGAATCATGGAAAAATTTACTATTTGTTATAAATGATAAGAAATGTGATCTTTCCGAACTTATTCAACCAATGGCTAAAAGATTGGATTGGTTACCTGTTAACGAATTTGTATACAAACCAGAACTATCGAGAAAATACAAAGTAAATGCAAATTGGGCACTCTACTGCGACAATTATCTAGAAGGCTTTCACATTCCCTTTGTCCACAAAGACCTAAATCAGACTCTAGATTATGATGACTATTTTACAGAAGGCATTGAAAACACTGTTTTACAAATAGGAATAGGTAAAGGTAACGAAAACACATTTGATTTACCTAAAGATCATCAAGATTATGGTAAAAATGTAGCTGCATACTATTTCTTTCTTTTCCCAAACATGATGTTTAATTTTTATCCATGGGGTCTCTCTGTAAATGTAGTCAAACCAAAATCTCCAGAGGAAACTCAAATCCAATACTTTACTTATGTTTGGAAGGAGGAATTAATGGAAAAGGGTGCTGGAAGTGGATTAGATAAAGTAGAATTAGAAGACGAAGAAATTGTAGAATCTGTACAGAAGGGAATCAAATCAAAAGCTTACGATAGAGGAAGATATTCACCAAAAAGGGAAATTGGTGTTCATTACTTTCATAAATTAATACAAAAATATTATTGATTCTAGCGACGTTTAAACATCCTGAATTCCATAAGTCTGTCGACTAAATAGATTGAACCGGGGTATTTTTTAGGTATTCTAAGACTTAAAAATGGAATAGTTCCTATACTTCTGCCTATTCCTGAAATAATAAATATGGTAAAAATGGCTTTCCAAGTGTCATTGTAAAAATCTTCAAGATAGCCAGCCATATATCCTCCAATAAGTGCTCCAACAAAGGTAGTTATTCCGACGCGAGTATTGTAATAGCTAAAGTATGCAGCCCTTTCTTTGTTAGGTGCAAGATCTAGAACCATTGCGTTAGAAGTTATCAAAAATGCACTGAAACATGGACCTAGAATAACTATTTGAAGAAGTATCATAACTTCAATAATAGGAAAAAAAGCATAAATGAAAGGCAAGATTGCAAACCCTATCCTACTCATTATTAGAACCGGTAACGGCCCAACTCTGTCAACTAATCGACCCATAATTGGCTGAAAAGCCATTTCAGAGACTGCACCAACTAGACTAAAAGCTACCAATACAATATTGTCTACCTCAAGAACCTCAATTAAAATCATAGCAAATAAGGGCCAAATCAGAGACATGTTCAAAGCGTAAAATGCCTGAGCACGAACGTAACTTTGAAAAGTGTTAGAATATTCTTTCTTTGCAGTTTCTGATAGTACTAAATCCTTAGTCTTTTCAGGGTCTCTGTAAGGAACTCTGATTAATATTAGACCTCCAATAAATGTGGCTACTGCTGCAAATGTAAATAATGGCCTAAACGGTTCCGCTGAATTTGAACCATCAGTATAAACTGAATAAACTGCAATTAGAGAACCGACTAAGCCGAGCAAACCTCCTATTACATGAAATTTACTTAGTGTACTTCCTCTCTTGGAGGGGTTCATCCAATCTCCCTGTAAAGCTGCCCAAGTCGGATTTATAATTGATAACGAAACTGAATAAATAACTACAAGAAGTAACATTTCGTTAGGATCATTAACCGTCGAAAGTAAATATAAGGAAATAGCTCCAAAAATAGAACCTCCTATAATCCAATAAGTCCTTATAGATTTAGTATCTGAAACCCAACCCCAAAAATATTGTAAAGCATTTGGTAAAAGATTCATCAATGATTGAATCCAAGCAATTTGCTCAAATGAAGCTCCCAATCGTACAGCATAATAACTCAAATACGGCATAGAGATATCATTAGCAAATGAACTTGTGGCATGATATGCATATAATTCAGTTGGAGGCTCTATTTCCTCGCTGGTATTGTCCGTACTCAATAATTTCAACTACAGTTATGCAATATAACATTACGCACTGCATTTATGCACTAGAGAAAAATCATTTAAATACTATTGAAAAGGGGCCTGAGTGCCTGGAATAACTAAACTAATAGGAATTTACGACGCAGATGGGGGAATTTTTGGTGAAATTAAATATTTTGCAGGAAAATTTTTCTCAAACAAACATTGCTCTCTTTGCGACATCACTCATGGTAAGTCGAAGAAGGAATGGGCTGCTTGTGAGAAAAGATTACCCATAACCATTGATTATATCCATCTCAACGAAAGAAATTCTGCAATTGAAAAGTATACCAAAGGAGTCACTCCTTGTGTTATTGGAAAAACAGCTACAGGATATGTTACAGTAGTTACTAAAAATGAAATGATTGAATGTGAAGGCAATGCAGAAAAATTTGAAGCATTGATAAAGCAAAAGTTGCAAAATCAATAGTATGACTATTATAGCCCACTGAGAAAGGCGTATTGTGGCTGAACAAAAAGAATCTCGCCTGAACGAATTCTTAGAGAATCCTGAACGTTCACTTTGGACTATCGCAATTCCAGTTATTGCTGGTATGGCTATACAGACTTTCTATTCAATAGTTGATATGTTGTTCATTGGCCAGTTGGGTGGAAGTTCGATTGCTGCAGTTGCATTCAACATGCCCCTTTACTTCTTCGTTATGGGAATTACATTTGGAATCGGTACGGGAATTACAGCTACAATAGCAAGAGCTATTGGAGAAGAAGATAAAGAAAAAGCAGATAATGCTGCAAAACACGGCTTATTAATCGCGCTTTTTATGGGAATTACCTTAACATTTTTTGGTTTATTAACTGGTAAGAAAGTTCTCTCAATGTTAGGATCACCAGAAGAATTAATAGATGAATCATGGAGCTACCTTAGAGTTACTTGCTATGGGATGATGTTTATTGTGTTCTCAATTGTATTCCGATCAATACTAGCTGGTGAAGGTGATATGAAATTCCCAGTAATGGTAGCTGCTACAGGCACTATCTTGAATATTATTTTAGATCCTATTTTTATTTTTGACTTAGATGAATACGGAGGATTTGGATTAGACATGGGTGTGAAAGGAGCTGCTGCTGCAAGCGTAGTTTCTCAAATGATAGTATTTTTCATTTTCATCTTTATGCTATTTTTCAAAGACCATGCGTACATTTCGTTTGATATGCGAAATTTTACCTTTTCAAAAGATCTAATGAAGGAAATTTTAGTTGTTGGTATTCCGTCCTCAATTTCAATGATAATTATGTCCTTTGGACAGGGTGTCTTTAATTATATTTTAATCATTGGATATGGACCTGACGCTGTAGCTGCGTATACTATATCTGGAAGGTTAGATATGCTAATGTTTCTTCCAATCATGGGTATTGCTACAGGTCTAGTCACTACTGTGGGAATGTTTGCCGGTGCAAAACGTTTTGACAAAGTAAAAAGTATTATCGTTTACGCAATTTCAAGGGCCTTCGTTATAGTTGCAATTGCTTCAACAATTGTGTACTTTCTTGCACCCAGTATCATTAGTCTATTCACAGACGATGAGAACATCAAGAATATTGGCGTGAGCGCATTAAGAACACTATGCTTCACGTACCCATTTGTTGGAATTGCGATGCCATGTGGTAGGATTATGCAAGGATTGGGTCAAGGAATACCAGTTCTAGTCATTACTGCATTGAGAGTTTTACTTGTTTCAGCACCCCTCGCCTATTATTTTGCAATTATTGATTCTAGAGATATTGTATGGGTATGGTATTCCATTGCTATCTCTGTAAGTGTTTCTGCAATAGTTGGCCCTCTGTGGGTTAGAAAAACCATTAATGAAATGGAAAGCTCAAACAAAAGTCTTAGCAACTAGAGCTAATGCCAAAAAGAAAAGAACTAAACCTATTACGCGATCAATGATTACTGAATTAGAGCGCAACGTATCTATCATAGGAGTACCTGCAAGTATCGCTGCAACTAAAACATACCAAGTGGTATCTATAAGTCCTGCTAAAATTGCCATGATTATTCTTTCCATTTGATTCATTTCGGGATCAATGAATTGACTAAAGACAGCTACCAAAAATACTAAAATCTTAGGATTTAAAAAAGAGATTAAAAAACCCTCAATGAAACCTTTACGTCCACTAATTTCATGACTTTCTTTAGCATTTGAAGGAATGTAAGTGAGCATGTTGTATGATAACCAAAGTAAGACTAGAGCTCCACTCCACTGCAAGAGTAAAAATGTTGAATCATGAGCTAGTAAAAGGGCTGAAAGTCCTGTAACGGCAACTAAAGCATAAAGCCCAAAACCAATCCCGTGACCAATGCCTGTCATTATGCCCTGTAATCTTCCACCAGAAATTGTATTTCTCAAAACCACGGCAAGGCTAGGTCCCGGCGACATTGCTCCCATTGCGCAAACAAATGATAATGCCAAAAGAGAAGTCAAATCCATTACTATCTATTTTCTCCTAAATTTTATTAATGTTGAACCTAACCCCTTATCTAATAATTTAAGTTTAGAAATTTCAGGATATATCCGTTTTATGTCTTTTTGCAAGCCATTTTCATGTTGAACATAATCTTTGATGACAGTCCCTAAATTATGACCATGAACTAGCTCGATAGAAGGCTGCGAGGATTCCCAAGCTTCAGCAACCGCAATCTGCGATTTTAACTTAGCATCTGAAAGAGGTAGACCGTGAAGATCAACCCGCATTTAGCTTATATTCCTAAAATTTCTTTAGTCTTCTCTGGATTGTCAGTTGTTAATGCTACATCTGCAGCATCCATTTCCATTTTCATAATATAAAATGAGAT
>JAPOKN010000024.1 GCA_029977605.1 Methanobacteriota archaeon | reverse complement strand
TTGAAATGTGCACTCAAAATCATTGCAGATTCTTAAGCGATTCGATAATCGCCAGCTAAGGCAAATCCTAAAGATCCACCAGCAACAACTCCATTAAGTGAATTAATGACCGGTTTTTCCATTCTTAATATTGTAGAAAATATCGAATGTATTTGCTCAGTTAAGTCATAAAATAAGTCACCAGCTTTAGGTAAATAGTCTCCCATTTCATCGACATCTCCACCCGAAGAAAAAGCTCTTCCGTTTCCTGTTATTACTAAGCATTGAACAGATTTATCATTAGCAGCATTTTTTACAGTTTGATTTAATTCAGTAGCCATTTTCAAATTTACGGAATTTAATTTTTCAGGCCTGTTTAAGATTATAGTTCTTATGTTCTCGTTGTTCTCAATTATTATAGTCATTTCTCTTCCTCGAAGTTGCTATTGCTATTAAAGTTAGACTAGCTGAAATAAAACCGATTGATGGCGTGCCTCCATTTTTAGGATTTGGTATTGAATTCAAATTCATGCTAATTAGAGTTAAATCAGCTTCTTCTCCCTCGTGAATCAATCTATTGTAATTTAAGATATTTGAATTTTTAGATATGGTTATTATTTGATTTCTTTCAACTTTCTCGATTACTTCACCTCCAGCTGTTACGTTGTAAGCTGCACCCCAACCTATGTTCTGTACCGTTACAGAATTGTATGTTTCATCAATGATCTGTAAGTGTCCTCCTACTAATTCCAGATTCTCCCATGCTAGGTCATACATCAGTAGTTCATTACTCAAAGCTCCTCGGATTGTTGTCGATACAATTGGTGACCATTGCATATCATCGACTTCAACTATCAAACTTAGTGCAGCTCTTGCACCATAGCCCCATGCTATAGATTCTCCTGCACCTCCGGGATCTCTGTAAGTGAGTCCTGAAACATTAGCCGATTCATTTAAGAAATATTCATACAAATCCCAATCAGCGATAGGGACTGCAAATTCTCCAGTAATTTTCCATGGTAGAACAATATCGTTTGAGCCTGTGTGGGCCGAGAAATAAACATATAAATTCATGTTACGCATCATTTCCATATTGATTTGTGTTTCAATTTCACTTCCTTCACTTGGCCCTCTATATGTTCCAGATGCTGGACACGATCCTCTAGTATCGCTAGTACCGTACATACCCCACATGTAAGGATAATTTCGGTTGAGGTCGACACTGTTCCAATTGTTTCTACAATCTATGAAATATCCATCAGGATTAACCGAAGGAGTTACAACCAATCTTTTACCTTCAAGATATGAAGGATCTGCAGCACTTCTTTCAAGTACGTCCTGTAAGAAAAGGAAAGAAGCTTCAGCGGACATACCTTCATTGCCGTGATGTGTTCCATCGACATACATGGTTGGTAATGCGTTTAACTCTTCATCAGTTAACTCAGTAATGTTAAGAGCAACATCTACAGAAAATATTTCCAAATCTAACCCTGTACTCATTCCTTGCTCAGAATATATTGCAATATCTGGGTATTGACTAGCTAATTCCTGAGTATCATCTTTCATGCTATCATATGTATGCAATACTTCGACAGCTTCACTAGGTTGGGCAGAAAAGGCCAAAAATGCAAGTGCTACAATCGTTAAAACGTATTTCACTATATTGACTATAGCAAGCATATCAAATAAGTATTTCTCCGAATAGAGATTTATACTGCCTTTCGTATTATACTGAGTTTATGGAAGATAATGGTTTGAAGGATGGTAACGGTCTGACAAATGGTAATGGTCTAACAAATGGTAATGGTCTAACAAACGGTAATGGTCTAACAAATGGTAATGGTTTAACCAATGGCAATGGACTGACGAATGGCAATGGATTAAAAGATGGTAAAGGAGTAGGCGGCTATTCTAAAATAGAACTAGAATCTCGTAAAAGGAAGCCAGTACGCACATCTATTGTAGTAATCGCTTTATTGCTAATTTTAGCACCATTAATTAATTTTGATAGTTCAAAAGATACAGACCGTACTTCTTTTGTTACATTTTTTGGTTCACAAATCGATGATGGTTGCGATAATGAAACTAAAGATGAGGATTTACCTTACTATGTGAGCAAAGAGAATGGAAGTGATAATAATTCAGGTTCTGCGAGTTGCCCTTTTGCAACAATAGGTAAAGCTGCCGAAGTTATCACTGATGGAGATATTGTGATTGTAGCTAATGGGATTTACAGAGAATCAATATCGTTGCAAGATAAAGACGACGTGGTTTTTAGAGCTGTAGAAGGCGATAAAGTAGTAATTGATGGTTCACGCGACATTGAAGATGATCTTAATGGCGAATGGTTAGAGTATCAAAATGGAATTTATCAAACTAATGTGAGTGATGATGCTTGGCAATTATTTCTAGACCTAGAGGAAATGATTCCAGCTCGTTGGCCTAATGCTAAATTCACTGATGGCTCAGTATTCAATAAATCAATTTCTTGGGCAGAAGGATCTATGGATTCTGACAAGTACAAAGATGATGATGGAAACTGGGTTTATCCTTATGACAATGGAGAGTTAATTGACATAACAGGTTTGAACGAAACAGGTTTTGATCCGACTGGAGCAATAGCTATCTTGAATGTAGGCTCTTTTAAAACTTGGAGTAGAAATATAACACACTTTGATAGCGTTAATAATTCATTTAGTTATGACCAGGTCTCCAATTGGAAAACCAAACATCACTATTATTTTCTGGAAGGTAAATTAGATTTAATTGATTCACCAGGAGAATGGTTTTTTGATAATGAGAATGATACACTTTATTTCATGCCACCAGAAGGAGTAAATCCTAGCGTGGAAAATATTAGAGCAAAAACTCAAGCTTATGGATTTTCATTTTACGACAGTAATAGAATTACGTTAGAAAATATTGATTTTTTTGCTACTACTTTTAGATTTGAAAATTGTAATAATTGTACAGTAAACGGCAGTCATTTATTGTATCCAAGTACTTCTAAGAGATCATTGAACTTTGCCGGTGAGGATGTAGATGAGCGATGGGTTTCTCGGTTTGATAAGTCTTCAGGATGTGTCGTAGAAAACTCTGCATTTTTATATACGGACGGTACAGCAATTGAGTTTCACGGAGCAGCTTTACAATCTCATAATAACACAATTAGAAACTCATATTTCTATCATATTGACTGGTCAGCTAGCGATACTCCCGGACTTATGGTTACGATTATGGAGAATGGAAAGGATGCTAATTTTTCTAATAATATAATTCATTTGACCGGAGCTTCAGCTACTATCTCATTAGGTGATGCACCAACCGTAATGTACAACGAAATATGGAATACTGGATTGTTACAGAGTGATGGTGCTGTTGTTCAAATGATGATGGCAGAGCAAAAAGATGCTAATATAGCCTATAATTGGATTCATGATACTAAAAAATATGGCATTCGTATGGATGGTCCTGCAGGTGGAACCAATGAGGGGCGTAATGCAACAGTCCATCATAACGTATTGTGGAATGTATCAGCAGGTTTGATGGTTAAGGGCGATTATCATTCAACATATAACAACACTATTTTCGGTGAAGATTATGATAAAAACAATATAATAGTTCTCTATGAAAATGGATTTGGCAATGAGAATTCATTAACCGAATTTAATGCAGCAGATAGAATTGCAGCTCACCGCACAGGTTCATACGAAAATTACCCAGTTCCAGGTGATTACAATGAATCTAATAATTTCAATGGATATACAGATGAGGGTGGGACCGTAGAATCACAGCTCATTGATCCCTATAATTATGATTTTAGAGCTAAGAATTGGTCTGTAATTTACAACAGGAGTGTAGGAGCTTATGGAATTAATGATGATTGGGTAGCTGGCATGACATGGCATTTCATGGGCCCACAGCTTCCTTTTGAAGGTTGTATGGATACAGATGCGACGAATTATAATGAAAAAGCCATATTTTCTGAAGATTCTTGTATTTATCCAGTAGAAGGTTGTATGGATCCTGATGCTAAAAATTATAATTCTGAAGCTGAAGTAGATGATGGTTCATGTGAATACTATGTTGAAGGATGTATGGATGTAAATGCAACTAACTATAATTCCGAAGCTGAGATTGATGATGGCTCTTGCGAATATCCTGAACCAATAGAGGGCTGTATGGATGTAAATGCAACTAATTATGATTCAGAAGCTGAAGTAGATGACGGCTCATGCGAATACCCTGAACCGATTGAAGGGTGTATGGATATTAATGCTACAAATTATAATTCGACAGCAAAGATTGACGATGGCTCTTGTGAATATCCAGAACCAATAGAAGGTTGTATTGATGTAAATGCAACTAATTATAATTCAGAAGCTGAAATAGATGACGGCTCATGCCAGTTTCCAGAGCCCATAAAGGGATGTACAAATGAGACAGCTAATAATTTCAATTCTATCGCTGAGATTGATGATGGGACTTGTGATTTCACGGAAGAAAAATTAGATTATTGTCCAGATGAGATTAATGAAGATAATGAAAACTTAGTAGACGATGTATGTCTAGTTCCTGTAGAAGAAAATGATAAGGCAGATGATGATGAAGATGATGGAGGATTCTTGTCTTCAATGACAATAATTGCGGTAATTTCAGTCATAGGATTGATTGCAATTCGAAGAAGATAAACTACTTTAGTCAGGCATGGATAGGTATACAATGACAGGTTTGCTTAAAGGGAAAGTTGCAGTAATTACCGGTGGATCTAAAGGTATAGGTTACAGTATAGCTGAGAGATTTACAAAAGAAGGTGCAAAAGTAGTAATTTCTAGCAGGAATAAAGAAGAATTAGAAGTTGCAGCAAATGAACTTGGCAGTGATTGCTTTGCAGTAGACGTCAGTGATTCAAAATCGGTATTATCCTTGAAGGAATGGCTAGTTGATACGCATGGTTCTTTAGATATTTTAGTAAACTGTGCTGGAGCCGTTCGATATGATGGTATAATGGAGGTAACTGAAGAAGATTGGGACTTTCTTATTTCTGTAAATCTTACCGGGACCTTTCTAATGTGTAACAAATTAGCTCCAATTATGAATGATGGAGGCGCAATATTGAATATATCATCAACACTAGGATTGAGGGCGATGGAAGGTGCAGTTGCCTATTGTGCAGCTAAAGGAGGCGTTGTTAATTTGACAAAAGCTGTGGCTCTTGATTTAGTAGACAAGATTAGAGTTAATTGTCTCTGTCCTGGAGTTGTCGAAACTCCAATGGTTAAAAATAGAATTGAAACGGGACAAGCCACAAGAGAATATCTTGAAAACGTTCAGCCGATGGGAAGAATGGGCACTCCTGAAGAAGTAGCTTCTATGGCATTACATCTTTGTGGACCTGAGTCAGGTTGGACTACAGGTTCTATCATATCTATAGATGGTGGACAGACTGCAGCTTAGATATAGCCAAGTTTACTGTATCTCGTGAATTATTACGACATCTTGGGAGTTGATGAGAATGCAGATTCGGAATCAATTAAGAAAGCTTACAAAAAACTAGCAAAAAAGCATCACCCTGATTTAAATCCAGAAGATGTAAAATCTTCAGAAGAACATTTTAAGAAAATTAACGAGGCTTACCATGTTCTTATCGATGATAAAGAACGCGAAAAATACGATCAATTCGGCTCTGAATATGTCCCACGTAAAGCCCCTCAATGGCAAGCAACTAATGTCTGGACAGGTACTTGGGATTACATAAGATGAGTGAAAATAATATTGTAGTCGTTAAAGATTTAGAGAAGAAATATAAGAGCGGTACTCATGCAGTTAAAGGTATCAATTTTGAAGTAAAAAAAGGGGAAATTTTCGGAATGCTTGGCCCGAATGGTGCAGGTAAAACCACTACTTTACAGATGATGGGTACATTATTGAATATTACAAATGGTAAAATTAAAATTTTAGAATATGATGTTGAATCTGATTCAAGTAATGTGAGGGAAAACATAGGTTTTGCACTTCAGGAAGCAGGTTTAGATAGTCTATCTACAGTTAAAGAATTAATTGCATTTCATATTAAACTTTTTGGATTCAGAGGCGTAGAGGTAGAGCAGAGAGTTGAACAAAGTTTGTCTTTATTGGATTTACATCAGTATTCAGACCAAATGATTCCTGAATTATCCGGAGGTACACAAAGAAGATTGGATTTAGCAGTCTCATTAGTTCATGATCCTAAACTTCTGATATTAGATGAACCGACCACAGGTTTAGATCCAGCACATAGATCTGATTTATGGACTCTATTGAAGAAACTAAAAACTGAAAAGGGAATTACGATTGTGCTATCCACACATTATATGGAAGAAGCGGATGTACTTTGCGATAGGCTTGCTATAATAGATTCAGGAGAAATAGTGGCAATGGATACTCCTCAAAAACTCAAGAAAACTATTGGTAAAGATAGAATTGAGTTCAAATTATTTGAATCACTCAGTGAAGAGCAAATAATAGCGTTGAAAGATGAGTTTGGCGAGGAAAATATTTCTGCAAATGATTCTTTTTTTACGGTTAGAGTTGACGATGGTGAAGAAACACTTCTGGATACTCTCAAAAAAATAATTCAATTGGAAATCAAAGTTAAAGGAACTAAAGTTCTCCGTCCTTCTCTAGACGATGTTTATCTAAAATATACGGGTAAGCACTTGGAGGATTTATCTTGAAATTTAGTACAATTTTAACACTATATATTAGAAATCTAAAGCAATACAAGAGGCTTCCAGCAGTACTTGCTTTTAGTTTTATTGTTCCAGTAATTCAGTATCTTATTTTTTCTAATTTATTTAATAGCTTATCAGATGTTCCGGGTAATCCCTATGGAAATTATCCTTATTACATGTATATTACTCCAGCAATTATAATTTTAACAGCAATATTTGGAAGTGTGAATTCATCTGCAGCCCTTTTAGTTGATTTGAATACAGGATACTTTGATAAGTTAAGAGCAACACCAGCCAGTCTTGCTCCTCAAGTAATTGCTCGTTTTATGTCTGAATTTACTAGACTGTCATTACAATTATTTTTGATTATTACAGTTTCAATTTTGTATCACAAAAGAATTAGCGGAGTTTTGGAATTACCGGAAGCAGGTATTTTGGGCTTGATTACAATTGTACTTTTAGCAGCCTCTTTTGGTATTGGCGTTGTTGGAAATTTAGTAGTGGCTTTAGCTTTCAAGACTAAAAGTGAACAGGCCGTTCAAGCAGTGTTTCCTTTATTTTTCGTAGCCGTTTTCATGAGTACAGCTTATGTTCCTGATGTACTACTTCCAGATTGGTTGCAGTCTGCTATTGTATACAACCCTAGTGAATATTTAATCAGAGCAGTAAGAGGTATCTTCTTGGAAGGTTTTACAGATTCAACAATGGACTCGGTTACGATAGCAGTATCATGTATTATTGTCCTTACAGCTATTACTAGTATAATAAATTACAGAACAATTACCAGATCAATAGATTAATGGTCCGTCCTCCCGGATTTGAACCGGGGACCTGCCGGTAACTGCGGCCTCCCGTACTCACGGGTAAAAGGGATAGACCCCTACAGCCGGCCGCTCTGGCCAGTCTGAGCTAAGGACGGTATTACGCTGATTAGTGGCCACTATTTGTTTCTTCTTCTAAATCATCAAACTTTGCTGCAGTCAATTCAAGTCTAGAATAATACTTCCCATATTCTAGTGACTTGACTATGAAAATCAGGCATAAAACAATCATTATTGCAATTAATAGATATGAAAAATATTCCCATGACTGACCTGATTTCAGAAGTGGAAGGGTTGCAAATCCATTCCACGCAGCATGCATCACAAACCCAAAGATATACGCATAAATTAAAGGCATTTTCATGGATTTTTCCATTTGTTTTGAATATGCAATTGCAAATCCAATTGCTCCAGGCCCAACTGCATGTAAAACTGTAGAGCCAATACCTCTTACGAATGCATTCAAAGTCCAAGCATCAGAGCCGTACCATAGTAAAATGAATAATTCATACAACATATTTTCAATTATTGCGAAGCCCATTCCGCATGCAACGCCGTACAAAACTCCTTCGTAAGGTGTCTTTAATCTTTTCATAATGAATATTAGTCCAACAGGTTTTAGTAATTCTTCAACAAACGGAGCTATCACAGATACCAGAATTAACTCAGGAGTTCCAAAGTCTCCCTTTCCTAGTAAAGCATTTTGATTTACCTCAACAATTCGTGATCCTAAATCATTCAATAAACTAGCAGGTAAAGTAGAGAACATCCCCCATGCAAGAGCTATTAGCACTAATCTTTGGGGTTCTGGTGAAGTTATTGTTCTTGAATAAATATAGCTAACCCATATAAGTCCTGGAAATGCAAATGCTATAACAAATGCAATCGGAAAGAGAAATAAGAATGGCCCTCTTTCGGTTAAAGCAACTAATCCTAGAGCTAAAGACATAAGGAACAAAAAGAACAGTATTCCCGATTTTGGTAATTGCAGTACTTGTCTCTGTATTGAACCTAATTTGAAGCTAGTTTCATTTGAAACAGGCTTTAGTCCTCCCCAGTCTAGATCATTTTTTTCTTCACTTTTACTGTAAAATAATTTTCCAGATTTAGAGCTATATTGGCCAGGGTATTCAGATCTATAGCTGCTTTCTGAGGTATCATCTATATTTTTTTCTATATTCTTAGTATATGGTTTTCTATTGGATGTCACATATCTAATTGGGGCTGGCATTTTTTGCAAAATTGCGACTATAATCATGCCTCCAGCTACCATTAAAATCATAATCAAAAATCCCATGAACGGAATTTCAGGTAAAGACATAGTATTTCCTTCCTCCATGGCAATAGGCCCTACAATGTACAAATATCCTAATTGTCCGCCCATGATTAGCAGCAAATTTGCCATAATAAGACCATAAACTTGGAAAATTGCGCTATACCTCACAATTGACTATAAAGGGGCTACAGTTAAGATAGTTGGGTTATTTTGTCGATTGATTCTTGTTTAGCAATCTCGATAATTGCTTCAGCATCTCCAGTTCCATTATATCCTGCAGCACCAGGGTGGCCACCTGAAGAACCTTCATTTATTTCACATATTTTTTCTAGTATTTTAGTCAAATTAAAACCTTTAGATACTATTCGATTTGAAGCTCGTGTAGAAAGGCGCATCTCACCATTTTTCTTACTAGATCCTACTATGGCAATGTCAGCACCCAACACTATCATGTGTCTTGCACTACCTGATTCAAAAGATCCGACGATACTTGTTGCGATAATCCACTTTCCATGTTGAATCCATTTCATGTTTTGAGCAGCTTTCAAAAATGTAATTTTTTGAATTAGTGGCCTTTCACTATCTAGTAGGTTAATGACTTCCTGTGGTTCAGCCCCATTATCACACAATATACTTGCTGAACTAAATGTTTCGTTGTTTGCGTGTCTGAATTGCCCAGTATCTGTATAAATCGCTGCAAGTAATACATTTGCACATTTTTTGTTAATTGTTAAACCTAATTCATCAATTATTTGTATAATAATTTCTGCAGTACTAGTCTTATTTGGCTGATGGATTATTTCCGTTCCTTCTGGCCATCCTTCAATTTTTGTATGGTGATCAATTACAATTATGTTTTGAGCTTTAGGCACAGGACTACAATGTTCAGGGTTTGGACTGTCTAAGGCAATGACTGTTCCTTCCCATTTTTTAGGAGACTCCATAAGAATATCAATTTTATTAAATTCGGCTATTTTTTGACCGTGAGAGCTTACTTTATCAGGAGCACAAATTATAGCGTCTTCAAATACAGTTTGTAATGCTATGGCGGAAGCTACGGCATCAACATCGGCATGATGATGAATTAATAGTAATAATTTTTTCTCAAATAATTTTTTTGAGGAATCATTGAGTAACATCTTGACTTTTATTTTCCTGTAGACTTTGAACAATAGGAGTTAGCTTACTTTGCATCTCATTGATTTGGACATTTAAATTTTCTATTTGGCCCTTTAGACTTTTGTTTCTTATTTCTAGAGTTTCTTTTTCATCCACTAGTTCTTTTTTTAGTTGTTTAACGTTATCAACTTTTTGCATAATAGATCCAATGGCTCTGTACAATGTACTTTTATCATTTGTATCCTCAATTTCGTTAATAGTTCTTTCAATTTCATTAATAGACATTTCAATTTGAGAAGTTTGTTGGGTTAGAGCTTGCGCTTGTTGTTGCATCTGTTGGAAAAGGTTAATTTTCTCTTGAATATTTTCTTCAGTTATTTCATCCATTATCTAAAACTCCTTCTGCACAATATGCCCATCCTAAAAAAGAATTTAGCGCAGCTCTTAAACTAGTAAAATCTTCAGCTTCTATTTCGATTTTCACTTTTTCACCTGCTGGAATAACTTCAACATCTACTTTTGGAAGTTTATCTTTTGCCTCATCCATTAAAGCTCTTGCTATATGTTTGGAATTAGTTCCCATTTTCAAGCTAACTTGAGCTTTCATTAATCAGAAACAACAGTTTTCTTAGTTGACGGTCTTATTTTATAGAAAATTTTTTCACCGCAAACACGGCATGTAAGACCAAGGACTTCTAGGTCCATATCTAATCTAGTGCCACAAGAAGCACACTTGTAATTAACCATTAGTCGTCCCTCGTTGGATAATATGCACCACTAGCAAATTGGTAACCACAACTATTACAACTGTAAATTCCAGTTGAAATTCTTTTAACGTTAGTCTTAGAACAAGATGGACATTCAAACTTCTGCTTCTGTTTTTTCTCAACAGCACCTAAGCGTCTTCTAACAGAAACACCATATCTTGGTCCAAATCTGCCTGTACTTCCAACCTTCTTCGTACCCTGACTCATCTATATCCCTTTTAGAGCCTCACGTAAAACATTATCGCTCTTTCTTGCAGTTTTCACAGCTTCTCTAACTTCAGCATCAGTAAATGCTCCATTCATACCTTTTTGAGCCGCCCTTATATTTCCATCTTCATCGTGGGCTACAGTCAATCTTGCACTCATGACAGCTTCTTCATCAGATGTTGGATCTAAAATGACAGTATCTCCAAGTCTTCCGAAGGTACAGGAAATTGGCCAGCATGTAACTGGTAAATCAACATCTTCATCAGCAATTCCATGTTGAACATTTGGTATTTTAGCGTTAGATAAAGCAGCCGCTGCAGCTAATGTACAACAGTCAAACAAGTTACCACCATTATCTAAGATGTGTAAATCAATATAAACCATCCAAACACGCTCACCGCGCTCAATGCATAGAGCATCAAAATCAATCATTCTGGATTCGCGTATGCCTCTATCAACAACCCTTGCTAATTCAATTGAAGCTTCGCGAGGGGGTCCAGGATCAAAAGACTGGTCAGCTAAAGGAGCTAACTCTGTTGAAGTAGTCATAGTTCCACTACCCGGAGAATCACCGTATGGTGTTCCTATTAACAATTTAATTCCACAAAGAACCTTAGTTTTACCTAGATGAACCATGGAAGAACCCTCTGCAGTATTAATCATTCCAGTTTCTATTTTTACTTCTCTAAATTCATTAATGCCTCTTCCGTCAGCTCTCTTTCCTTCAGCAGCTAAGGATTCCATATGTCCTTTCATTAAGTTTGAAACACTATCGCTGCTCATTTCTTACCTCCGTAGCTTTTGTCTAAAGCATCTCGCATAATCTTGTACAAATCCATACATCCACTAGTAGCTAAATCCATAGCTTCTTCGAATTGTTCAGGTGTTAAGTGTCCGTCTAACTGTAGCAATACAACTTCTCCAGTACTTGGAATGATTGCTAAAGGCAAATCAGCTTGCCCATAATTATCTTCTTCCTTGTTCAAATCTAATACCACCACGTCATTAACTTTTCCAGAAGCACAAGCAGGAATCATATCTCTCATTGGTATACCTGCATCAGCTAAAGCTACAGAAGCTGCAGTCATTGCAGCACATCGAGTACCTGCATGAGCTTCTACAACTTGCATATCTACTCGTATAGATGCTTTTGGAAATTCTTCTACCATTACCACTTTTTCAAATGCTTGAGAAACAATGTAAGATATCTCACTAGATCTTCTGTCTAATCCCGGTCTTTTTCTATCATTTACACTAAAAGGAGCCATAGTGTATCTTGCTTGAACAATAGCTCTATCAGCTTTTTGTTTGTGTCTAGGATGACATTCCATAGGTCCGAATACACCTGCATAAATTTTGTTGTTACCCCATTCAAGATAACAAGAACCATCTGCATTGTCTAAAACACCTGCAGTGATTTTCACTTCTCTTAGTTCATCGGGTTTTCTTCCGTCTAGACGGACTCCGTCTTTAATTAATTCCATATCTGTTTGGCCAGCCATTTTATTTCTCCAATAATTTTTCTATTTTTTTAGTTAAACCTTCTGAGGAAGCTTCTCTGTCAATTGTCTCCATAGCTTTTTGTGCCTTAGAGATGTCTTCCCCCTTACCATCAATCCAAATAAACCCATTTTGACCTATTTGAATACGTGTATTTGTTTTTTCACGTATAGCAGTAATCATTGACCCCTGCTTTCCGATAACTCTCGGTACTGCAGTAGGTTCTACTTTCACCACAGTTCCAGAGTATAATTTTCTACAATCATCTTTTTTCAAAGTTATTTGGTGTGAACCTGCAGCATCTACCATGAAAACTTCAGCCCAAACGGCATCGCCGATTGATAAAAATCGTGCAGTATCTCCGAATGGTACTTTCCATCCTGATTCACTATGATGAAGTGTTGAATTAAATGCAGCACCAATATCCATCCTCCAAACAGAAGGTCCTGTTTCAGCACATATTGCAACTATTTTGTCACCAACTTTTGGATTATATCTGCCTTTAATTGCATTGACATTCATGTATCCACTTCTATCATTTGAGTAACCTACTACTGAGGAATAAACTCGTCCATCTTTTCTAAAAATTCCCTTACCAGGTTTACTTTTTGTTTCTAGTAAATCGCCAGGAAGTACAAATCCTTTAGAATTCTCACTTTTTTTATTATTTTTTGATTCTTCGCTCATATGAATCATCCATTATTTTTTCAATTATAACATTCCTTTCCAAACTTGCCCCTATATGAAGATTTGTTTCTAAATTATTTTCAATTCAGCAGTACCTTTTGTGGTAGATCCTAACAAATTTTCAAGTTCATTGTAGGAAGCTGCTGACATCTTAACAATTCCTATCCAGCTTCCGTCACTTTGGTATTCTTCATTTTCAATAGTCCCCAGTCCAGACATCTGACCATAGCATTTCCCAACATATATTGCCGGAATTTTAACAGCGGCTTTAACCTTTTCAAAGGATATAGGAATTAGTGGCCTTATTTTTCTTACAATGTCTTCAACTTGCTTCTCAACGCTTCTAATTGGATCAAAGTTATATTTTGCTTCAATAATTGCATTTTCAATTCTCTGTGGAGGATGCGCACCTCCAGTTTGCGGGTTCATAGCATTAGCGACAATGTGTGATAATATCTGCTTCCTTTTGTTATCAACCATTTCTTTTTTCTGTTCAGAAGTTAATTGAATTGTTCCTTCAGTTAATATTTTCTTGTAAATATCTATCAAATCAGATGACTCGAAAAAATCATTTAAAATATTTTCTGGAGATCTCTCACCCTTTGCGCTGTCAGCCCATATTCCATCTACTGCAATGCTGTCTTCCCAATCAATTTCGTCACCTTCTTTGAAAGCTTGAGCTTCATTAGGGTCTATTAGTATTTCGAAGCGATGCCCACCAGCTTCAAGCCTGGCAATTACAGCATCTTCAAGAGATACCATTACTTAATTTTTTTAATTTCTCCACTGACTACTTTAGGGTCTAATGTTCCAAATTCTCTTTCTGTACTAATGACTGCGATTTCAATGACTTCAGCTTTCAGATTATTATCGTTAGCTGCAGAAAGAGCCTTCAATCCTAGATTGATAGCTTGCTTTTCAGTCATATTGTCTTTGTAATCTTTTTCGAAAACTTCCATTACTTCATTTCTTCCAGCGCCAATTCCTCCAGCTTTGTACGCCATCATTGCACCTGAAGGGTCGGTCTCGTAGAGATGAGGACCTGATGCATCTATTCCAGCAATTAACATTGCTGTACCGAATGGCCTTACTCCTCCATATTGAGTGTAGCTTTGCTTAAAGTCACATAATTTTTTAACTAGAGAAGCAACAGCTAACTCTTCATCATAATTAAATGTGTTGACTTGACATTCTACTCGAGCTTTATCAACTAATGCTCTTGCATCAGCAACTAGACCTGAGGTTGCACAACCCACATGTCCATCGATTTTGAATATTTTTTCAATACTGTCTGCTTCTATTAATTTAGAGCTCAATCTCTTGTCTACTATTAATACAACACCGTTTTTGAATTTCACTCCAACGGTGGTAGTCCCTCTCTTTACTGCTTCCCTTGCGTATTCAACTTGAAATAATCTCCCGTCTGGAGAAAATACAGTTATTGCTCGGTCATATGCCATGTGTCCTGCTTGCATAAAAATACCTACATGCCACCGTTTCACGCTCTAATAAAGAGTATCGGTAGGTGGCTTAATTATTAAATGAGCAGTTTTTACCATACTGTGCGCAAAATATGGATTATTGCAGCGATGATGCTAATTCCGGGCTGTCTAGATAGTACTCCAGAATCTTTAGATGGCGTAGATATTTCAATTCTAGCTGAGTCATTTGTTGAGGGAGATGCAATTCAATTCATGGCCTCAGGCAATAATCCTAAGGGGGCTAAATTTCTGTGGGATTTTGGAGATGATAGCGGCAGCTCGGGAAAGGCTGTCGAGCATACTTATACTGATGAAGGCACTTACACAGTAACATTAACCGTAGTAGATGACGATAGTAGAATAGGCGTTGCTAAAAAAGATGTAGATATACTGTATAGAAATCAAGCACCTTTAGCAAGTTTAGAGGCTACGTATGGCGGACTTGGTCAACAAGTCAAAGTTAATAGTATCGCTTTTTTTGATGGTGGAGCCTCTAGCGATCCAGATGGAGATGTATTAGAATTTGAATGGGATTTTGGTGATGGTTCCACTTCATCATTACTACGTCCAAATCATGAATACACTAGTATAGGGAATTACACAGTTACTTTAACGGTCAGGGACCCCAGCAATGAATCTAGTACTGCAGAAACTTGGGTATTAGTCAAAATAAGAACTTACAATGTAGAATTTATTCAAAATGAAATAACAATTCCAGCATTTGCAGGTTATACTGCAGAAGGTGCCACGACAACTCAAAATCATGCTTATCCCTACAATCTAACTTCAGCTTCTTATGATTTAGAATGGGAGGAAGACGAAGATCTTGACTCGCCAGATAATCCAGTGGTAGGAACTTTATTTCCTGATGATTTTTCACTTGGAGTTTCAACAAATTATGTTTTCAACTTAACTGAAAATGGAACTTCAGGCAATCTCGAACTTAATTTTGACGTTTTGTCATCTATTCCTGATGATTTGATTTTATCTTTGGGTTCAGAAAATGAAGTTAGACAATATTTGTTTCAAAACGGTTACACCAGTGCTAAAGGCCAAGGCAGTTGGGTTACTTCCATCACTTGTAATGATGCGCCTTCTATAGTCCCTGAGTTGTTTAACGAAGTAGATCAAGGAAACGATTGGATACTTTATGTAAGTTATACTTACTATGAATCAGTAATAACTGAAGTTTAATCTTCTTCAATACCTATCTGCGATGCCAAAAAGGCCAATGTTTTGTTGACGCTAGTATATTCGCTTCCGCCTTTTTCTTTTGCAATTTCAAGAGGACCAAATGCACTTTCGACAGCCCCTTCAACATCATCAGGATTTCTCTTTAGTGCCAGGTGATAATTACAAACAGCTAAGTTGTGCCAAGCCCTTGGCTCATCAGGATTGATTTCAGTAGCCTTTCTAAAATGTTCAGCAGCCCGCTCAAGTCGCTTTTCTGCCCACGCAGCATTTCCAAGTCTTAGATAGTTCTTCACATCTCCTTTCAAAACTTTTGCAGCAAACTCTCTATATTCTCCACCTCGATCTATATTTTCACTACTGTCTCTATATGAACGAGTATTCCTTTGGTAAGCATTAGGATAACTTTCCGAATGTGAGGAATAATCGTCAGAGGCCGTAGTTGTTTCACTACTAATGTAATCATCTCTCTCTAAAATTTCAGTAGTGTCTGGGCTTGGTTCATCAAACATCCCAAAACCAAACATAGGCTCATATTCTTCATTATCATCAGAATTTTCAGTTTCTTTTTCTATAACATTTTCGCTAGACGTTGATGGTCCCTCATAATGAGGAGGCATTGTTCCTTCTTCAGTATTAAATGCCAATATGGTGTTGCCAGCGCCAGCGTAAATATAATCTGATGCTAAAGTCGAACAAACACACGTTATCTCTCCGCCCGTTTCGAAATTTTTTATTACTTCACCTTTATCATTTAATATGTAAATTTTGTTGTCATGTGATCCAGCTAGAACACCTCCATCATTAAGTGGCCTAACAGAGCGAACATATCCTTTGGTTTCATAACTCCAAACCTCATTTCCATTTAAGTCTAATGAATAAATTGTGCAATCCCATCCACCGATTATTATAGAGTTACTGTCTTTTTCAATGTCGACATCCCATAATGCATCACTTCTTTGTTTTTTCCAAGATAGGTTGCCTTCAGAGTC
>JAPOKN010000053.1 GCA_029977605.1 Methanobacteriota archaeon | reverse complement strand
TGTACAAAGTTATTTGTTGATAATAAAGAGGAGACACGTGAAATTTTAGAGAAAATATCTGGTAGACAATTGCCAAAGAAATGGTTTCCTTGGACTTTTTTGGATAATGATGGCACTCTTAGTGATGGAGAAGTACTAAACGTGGAATGGCCCAATGTCACCTTTTTGAATAAAGAAGGCGAACAAGTAACAAATGATATGTCTAAAGGTGAAGGTAAACTACCTTGGAGATTAGATTGGCCTGCCAAATGGAAAATATTGAATGTTACCTTTGAAGCATTCGGAAAAGACCATGCTACAAAAGGAGGTAGTTACGACACAGGAAAGGAATTATCAGAGAAAATTTTAGACGCAAAGACTCCACTGGATATGGTCTATGAATGGATTCATCTAAAAGGAAAAGGAGCTATGCACTCTTCAACAGGATTAGTAATTTCTGCTGAAGATATGTTGACTATGGCACCGCCTGAGGTAATAAGATGGATAGTAATGAAACCTCAGCCAAATAGACATATTGATTTTGATCCTGGACTGGGATTACTCAATATGGTTGACAGGTATGATAAAACTGAACAAGACTATTACGAAGGCATACTTGATGATAATGAAAAAAGGGCTTTTGAACTAAGTCAAGTAAGCAAAATATCTAAAGAAAAACCAAATCTTTTACCATACAAACATCTTGTAACTTTAGCTCAATCAAAAACCAATTTAAACGAAATAATGGAAGCTCTTGAAAGGTCTGGAGAAGTGAAGGACATAGATGAAAATAAGCTAGAAAATAGAGTTAAATGTATAAAACAATGGATTCAAAATTATGCTCCTGAAAGTGTGGTATTTGAAATACAAAAAGAAAAGCCAAAGATTGAATTCGATGATTTACAAAATAAATGTATTAAATTATTAATTGAAAAAATGAAAGAAGTAGAATGGTCACCAGAAGGCATCCATAACTCGTTTTATGAATTGCAAGAGCAAAATGAGATTCCTGCTAAAAATTTCTTCAAAATAATGTATAATGTTCTTTTGAATAAAGATAGAGGTCCTCGACTAGGATTCTTTCTAGCAACAATGAACAAAGAGTTTATTATTGAAAGACTGGAGAGTTATTGATATGCCTTTAACAAAAATTGTAGAATGTGTACCTAATTTTTCAGAAGGAAGAGATAAAAAAATTATAGATCAAATATGCTCTGCAATCAAGACTGTTGAGACTGTCAAGCTCTTAGACGTAGATATGGGATCTGATACTAACCGTACAGTGGTTACATTTATTGCTGAAAGTAGATATGTAGCAAAAGCAGCATACAAAGGAATAGAAAAGGCGGCCGAACTAATTGACATGAGAAAACATTCTGGAGCTCACCCCCGTATGGGAGCTACCGATGTTTGTCCATTCATTCCGGTTTCTAATACAACAATGGAGGAATGCGTGGAAATCGCTAAATCATTAGGTGAAATTGTTGGCAATAAATTGGAAATTCCAACCTTTCTCTATGAATCTGCCGCAGTTAATGAAGAACGGCAAAATTTAGCTAACATTAGAAGTGGAGAATATGAAGGATTTAATGAAAAGTTAAAAGACAAAAATTGGAAACCTGATTTTGGGCCTAGTAATTTAAATCTAAAATCTGGTGTTACTGCAATAGGTGCAAGGGAATTTTTAATAGCTTACAATATTAATTTGAATACCACAGATAGAACTTATGCTAATGAAATAGCTTACGAATTAAGAGAACGAGGAAGATGGAAAAGAATTAACCAAAAGGATAATTTCTACTATAAAGGAGATGTTGTTAATTTTGGAGAAAATTTCTATCCCGATGGCAACTCAGATTATGTTGGCAGAAATCTTGAAGAAATAGAAAATTTCTATCAAAAAAATGAACGTGACTTCAGAAAAAGATACACCTCTTTAGGCCTAGATCCAGACAATTTAATTGGAAAACCTGTATACAAAGACGGCCGTTTCACTCATGTTAAAGGACTGGGTTGGGTGATTCCTGAATATAATAGAGCCCAAATAAGTATGAACCTAACTAATTACAAAATTAGCCCAATTCATAAAATATTTGAAGCTGCTTGTGAAGAGGCTGAGAAAAGAGGCTTGAGAGTAACAGGTTCTGAAATTGTGGGACTTATTCCCTATAAGGCAATCGAAGAAGCTGGAAAATATTACCTGAAAAAAATGGGTAAATCTCCCGGAATCCCACCTATAGATTTAGTAAATATTGCAATTCAAAGCTTAGGACTATCTGACGTTACTGATTTTAATCCATCTGAAAAGATACTGGGTATGCCTAAGAACCGCGGTGAATTAGCAAACCGAATTACATTTGACCTAATTGATGAAGTATCCAGAGACTCTCCAGCACCAGGTGGTGGCTCTGTAGCTGCTATATCTGGATCACTAGGAGTTGCGCTTGGAGTTATGGTAGCCAATTTATCTACATCTAAGACAGGTTTCGAAGAACACAGTGAAGAATTAGGACGTATTGCTGAAGAGGGACAAGAAATAAAAGAATTTTTAGTAAATGCGATTGATGAAGATACAAATGCATTTGACAAAGTAATTAAGGCTATGAGAATGCCAAAAGACTCAGATTCTGAAAAAAAGATACGTGAAGAAAAAATGCAGGAGGGATATAAAGCTGCAACTGAAATACCTTTGAAAACCGTTGAATATTGTTACAAAGCTTTGAATATTTGTGATGACATTTCAAAATTAATGGATGACAGCATGGCTAGTGATGTTGGTTCTGGGGCACACATGTCTATAGCTGGGGCAAGATCTGCAGCCTATAATGTTAGAATAAATTTAAACAGTATCAGGGATAAAGATTATATTAATGATACTAAGACTAAATTAAATAAATTATTATCAGACTGTGATAAAAGATTACAAATTATCACGGAAAGAGTTGAAGAGAAATTATAGATTATTTTCTGAAGAATTTAAATATAAAGTAAACAGCTCCAATTAACACAATGAAAGGCAATGACATATCTAAAGTACCTTCACCTAACGGATCCGTATTTTCTATATTCTGAACTGGATCTGAATACTTTGAAGCATCATTTGGATACTTGTCTGAATTATCTCCATAACCATCGCTATCAGAATCTAAGTACTCATTTGGATTCAATGGAAATGCGTCTGAGTTATCACAATATCCGTCATTATCTGAATCTAAATAATCATTTTTATTATTAGGGCATTTATCTGAATTATCTCCATATCCATCTCCATCCGAATCTAAATATTCTGAACTATTCAGAGGGAACTTATCTATTGAATCAAGACTACCATCGCCGTCTGTGTCATTCGAAAAAGGATCTGTTTGCATCAAAATTTCAAGTTTATTACCCAACCCGTCTAAATCAGAATCTTGACTCTCATTGAAGTCAAAAGGGAAATAATCTAAATTATCGCCTACACCGTCGCCATCCGTATCAATCCACTCAGTCGAATCAAAAGGAAATATATCAACATCATCTGTGAAATTATCTGAATCTGTATCATTGGTTGTTGGGTCAGTACCGTAAACAGACCATTCCAAATAGTCATCTAGACCATCTCCATCGGTATCTACATTAGTAGGATCTGTCAGGTATCCATCTAACCCAAAATAAAATTCTTCTCTATCCGATAAACCATCGCCATCTGTATCTGTGGAATTAGCATTAGTATACCTTATTCCGTCATCAACTCTGAAATTGAAATAATTACCTATACCCAGCGGTCTTTCATAAAAATATCTAATCTCGTCATCAGAAAAAGCCCTTTCCCATACTGCAATGTTATCAACCGTTCCATTCAGATAGTCACCATTTTGACCTCTACAAATATAATTTTTACTTCCAGTTGTTTTAATAGAGTGTGATGAAGAAATTGTGGTATTTGTTGCTAAAGTTCCATTAACATATAGACGTAATGAATTGTCCGTTTCACTGTAAGTTGCCGCAACATGGTACCATACATCTAAAGCTGCTTTAGTGTCATTTTCTAGGGGTGTTGAATAAAGTGTATTGCCTGCAAAAACCCTAAACTGAATGAAACCTTCAGAGTCTATGCCTAACCAAGTTCTTCCATCTGTAGCTGTTCCGAATATTGTTCCAAATTCAGTGTAATTTGATACCTTTACCCAAGAATGAACTGTATATTCCGTAAATTTAGTGTTTTTAATGGAATCCATACTCAAATGAGATGAAACTCCATCACAATAGATCCCATTAGTATATTTGGCTGGACCTTTAACTGGACTATTAGTCATTAATGCAAAATTCGCATTGAGAGTCGAATCGATTGCAAAAACTGCATCAAAAGTATCAAATCTCCAGTATGCTCGTAATTCAGGATTTGTTTGAGAAAAAATTTCACTGTCAATTAAGTAATTATCATATTCCTGAATATTGGAAATAGTATCATTATCTAAATCTAGCTCAGAGTCTGCAAATAGCGGATTTAGTCCAGAGTAATATTCCCACCCATCTGGTAATCCATCTGAATCTGAATCTTGATTATTTGGATCTGTATTCATTAAATATTCCTGATAATTAGTATATCTTTTTGAATTTTCATTGAGTAAAACACAATCCAAACCCTGTACCTGAACTAGCACGCCATCACAATCTGAATCCTGGGCACCATCCGCTTGAATTTTAGGGTGTAATCCGTTTGCTAACTCATAAGGATCAGGCATACCATCTGAATCAGTATCTAATTTTGTTGGATCGCTTCTATATTTAGAAGGAATTAACAAATTTGCAAAGATTTCATCGTAATCACTGATTCCGTCTTCATCAGTATCTACTGATAAAGGATTAGTAACGAAATTATCACAATCATCTAAACCGTAAATTTCACAGCCATCTAATATTCCATCCCCATCAGTATCATTAACATTAGGATCTGTAATTGAACGAGTTAAGTTATCTTCTCTCCCTTCATACCAATCGTTAACTCCATCGTCATCTGAATCGAAATCTTTTAGATTCGTGAAATGGAAAACATCATTCAAATCTAGCCACCCATAATACTCTTCTCCATCCAGCAAGCCATCATTGTCATAATCCGGATTATTTGGTCCGGTACCAATAACTCCCTCTGCAAAATCTGGAAGTCCATCAAAATCTGTATCTTTTTCAGGATAGCCGTAGAAGGTCATGTTCCAATCATTCCAAGTTCCTGCAGTTCCGGCTTCTGTGTCATTTACCTTCAATTTCCACATTCCAAATGAATTTTCATCCCAGTGTACTACAGATGAAAAAATCCACCCGTCATAATTATCATTATTATCATTTCCTTGCATAACAAGCTCAGAAACAATCCCATTTGGAGATTCTAAGAACAAATTTAAATCTCCTCTGAAAGCATGAGAAATATTTACTTTAACTTCAACAGTTTCAATATTCATACTCTCATTAACAAAAACCTGAGAAGTCCTTCCTAAATCATTCCCATCAAAAATAAATTGATTAACATCAACTGCTCCTGCATTATAATTAACACCTGTAAAATCCACATCAGAAGATACATTTTGCCATTCTTTAGCAAGATTAACTGCACTAGTAGCATCGATTAAACCGTAACCATATTTATGATTGTAATCTCGACCTTCATAGGTCTTGAACCAACCTTCATCTGAGTTATCAACTTTTTTCGAAGTTCTAACTAAAATATGCTGAATATCTCTCCAAGATAAATCAGAATTAGCTTCTAACATTAGAGCTATTACTCCAGCAACCATAGGAGCAGATGCAGATGTTCCCCCCATGTCATCCAAATAATCTGTTGTATTGTGACCTTCAGTTCCAGATATATCTGTTGAGAATATTCCAGGATCAACCCAAGCACTACTATTGTGTGAAGGTGCTACTAGCATAACATTAGAACCTGACTCAGAATATTCTGTTCTTTCTCCCTTCCAGTTAACTGCACCCACTGCAATAGTGTATCGACTATTAGCATAAGCATCTTTGTTAGAGCTATCTCCGTTCTGATGGCCGTTTCCCGCCGCCCAAACATAAACTGAACCTAAACCATTACGGCCTTCAGAAACTCCTTCTTCTAAGGCTGAGAGCGCTAAGGGACCTATCTCGCCAAGAAGATTTCCTGTATCTGCTGGACCCCAGCTATTTACATAAATATCAATCTCATCAAGTCTGTGATTAAGCGCATATGCTTCAGACTCGTCTATTGTAAAATCTGAATTGCAAGTCTCTGCAATTAGCCTTATTCCTACCAAATCTGAATTATATGAAACACCAGATATTCCTATACTATTATTTCCCTGTGCTGAAACAATACCTGCAACTGCAGTTCCATGCCAATCTATTTCCTCATCTCCATCTGAATCTAAAGGCATTACGTTACTATCATCATCACAGTAGTCATAGC
>JAPOKN010000041.1 GCA_029977605.1 Methanobacteriota archaeon | reverse complement strand
TCCAAGTCAACATTTGAGAAAGCATTATCATCTTCATCCAACGTTCTAATGTTGAGATTATTGTAAACGTTGATTAATGAAGAACCATAAACATTAATTGAAGAGTACGAATTACTAAAGAATTTTACTGCATTTGTCCCTGTGCAAGAACAATAATAGAAATATATGTCATTAGTAGTGTGGTCTGAAAAAGTATTATTTCCAAATACACTCTGGTAAGAGTACCTATTAAGATAAAGACCATATCTTTGATCATCATCTCCATCAAAAGTATTATTCTCAACTATCCATTCCCTCGAGTAATAGTTACTGTAGATTCCGTCTAATGTTTGACTTTTGAATAAATTATCTTTTATATGGTAAGCATACCCATAACTACTACTTGAATCTGCCTTATAAATTCCATAATTATTGTCTACAAAACGATTACCTACTATGTTAAAGGGATTAGACCTAGCATTTGTATTTGCAGCGTAGTAGAAATAAAGGCCATAACTTGTATTGTTATGAACGTAATTATCTTCAAAGTCAAAGCCTTGATACATATATTCGACACGTACGCCTTCCCTATAATTCGCAATTTCATTATTGGTTATTGTGTAATCTTGGTAATTATATATTCTAATCCCATAATAGTGACTCGTAGATGTTGAGACGATTTCGGAATTTTTAATAACTAAATCATTTGCATAATATGCCATAATTCCGATATAGCTATCGGCCCTTATGTTGTCTATAACCATATCATATGAGAAAGCAATCTCAATGCCTCCCGACATAGAGCTTGTTCCACAACAACTAGTTGTATTTTTACTATTGATGACTGCTAAATTCTTTATTACCGAATTGTCGCTACTAGAATCAAATGTAAATGGACTTTCCAAATACCTTCCGTTGACAATTGTTCTTAAAGGGCCTGAACCAATTATTGTAAGTCTTTGGTTAATGTAAACATTTTCTTTGAAATGACCTGGCCAAACCTCGATAACATGTTGAGTAGATGCATCAGATACGGCTTCGGATATAGAATAGTATAATTTGCCTTTATTTCTATTGTAAACTCTACTATCTGGAAGCTTACCCGAATGCTCGCCTCCGGATATAGTTACCTCTCTAGGATCTTCAGTCCAAGAACCTTGATGAAATCCAATATATGGCTTATAAGTAGTACCTGATGAGCTTCCGGCATAAATTTTCTTGAGAATTAATAAATTATCAATTTTACCCTGGCTATTCGTTTTCGAATCTGAACCGCCGAAATGAGATGTTTTGTAAAGAACTGAATTTGTACCTAGAGGATCTTCATGCAGTGCTTTAATTTGAGATGAAGATAATTCTGAATTGAATATGGCTAAATTATCTACCATACCATCCATGTAGCCGCTGCTACAAGATGTACTTGAAGCAAGACAGCGTCCAATGTAGTTATAATTTTGACTATAACGCATGTAGGCTGTAGTGCCTGATAAAGTGTTAGTACCATCAAGAGTTCCATTTACGTATATTCTCAACTTGTCCGAATCTTCGCTCCAGGTACCTGCTATATGATACCAAACGCCTGTAACCATTTCTGTCGAAGCTTCAATTTTATGGTCACCTGAAGGTGTACCCCAGAAATAAGCTCCGAAAACAGGATTACCATCTGAATTTACTGCCAAGTACGCATCAGCATCATATCTAAAATTAGCAATACCCTCATAGGCTGTACCTGTAGGAAATGAATCGAATTTTACCCAAACCGACATCGAGTAATGATCATAGCCGCTACAACCACCTACTGTATTACAATTATTATTTCTTGCATAATCATTACTACCATCAAAACTAATAGCATTACCAAATTTACCAGTAACAAAAGAAGCTCCACTGTAAAGATAAGCTGAATGAGTTGGAGTTACTGTATCATAAGCGTAACAACAACTATTTTCATCAAATTTATAGTAATTAACAAAATTAGAATTAGATGTCTTGTTCATTATTATTGACGCACTATTTCCGTCTGCAACATAAACATCCGCATTATTTATCCCTGAATATATTTGTGTACCTTCAGCTTCCCAATTAACTTCTCCCGCCATATTCTGAGCAATCCAGCCATAACCTATTCTTTCAAATCCTTCAGAGTAAGTGACTACTGATTCGTCTGCAGCCTTAATTATTTTGATATCATCAACATACCAGCCTTCAAAGTCATGTTCAGAACCATCACTACAGAATGTGAATTTTAATCTGATATCCTCGCCTCTGTAATCTGTTAGATTAAATCTTTTAGTTTGCCAACCTAATGCTGATTTATCACCCATAAAGGCACCGGTCGAGCCACAATCTCCACTAAATGAGCCATCATAGCCACCTATCGGAGTAATTAATTGCCAAGTTGAACCGGAATTCTTAGTTATGTAAACTTGGCCACCATCATAAGTATTTTCAGTCTCATACCATGTTTTTATCTCTAAAAGTCTAGTTTCACCAACTCCACCACTGGGCAATGAAATATCTGACTTTTGCTTGAAAGAACCAGACCAAGAGTCTAGATATGTATCCTCATTACTGTCCCCTGCCCAAAAGGAATTAAGTCCTGCATTTACTTTCCTATCAGAATCTATGGTTGTATTAACTCTATTCCAAACATAAGTTCCATTAGTTGTTACTGAAATTTCTACTTCTTCTTTCTCTAAGAGTCTAGAATTTGAGTCAATTGACAAATCATCAAAAGTAGTATCAATAATTACATTGTTCCAGCCATTCCTGTGGGCGTCTGAATCATATCCATGATGAATATCATAATTATAAGTGTTTGAAAATTCAACTTCCTTGATAGTATTATTTTCAGCCTCTCTAGTAAAAGAAATTGCGTATTTCTCATAATTAAAATTAGTATCATAGACTGTATTGTTATCTGCACCAAAGAAAAGAATTCCTACATCTTCGTTGTTGTGGAAGTTGGATTCATTGAAATAATTATTAGTGGATTGATCTATCTTAATCCCTATTTTATTTCCGTAGAAATATATATTTTTAAAAATACTACTACCGCCATATTGAATTGAGATACCAACTTCGTCCGCACATTGGTAGTCTCCATACTCTACTAACAATCGTTTAGAACCAGATACTACTAACCCTTTGTCAAGAGCTGAACCATCACAATGCATTGAGGCTGAATTAATTACAACATCATCTGAATTATGAACTCTAATTGCATGAACATTAAACCTGAAATGATTATTGTAAAGCTCAACCTCATCTGCCACAATAGAGACCCCTACATCTCCAGTAGCTCCAACGTCTGAACCGCTATATTGAATTTCAAAGCCTCTTAAGGTAGATTCATCTGCAGACAACTTAAACGCATAATCTCCTGCACTTGCATTAACAACTGTCTTAACGTAATCACCACCCCAGTATATTTTTTCAATATTTGAAGCTGTAATAGCAGAGTCCCATAGAGTGACATCATCTAAAATTCCATCGAACTCGCTTCCAGAAACTCCGTCAAGATTGCCAATAATCAATGGACCACTTGAAGTCCTTATAGTTCCTGAACCTGAACATGTATTATCTAAATCTCCATTTAGATAGAGTTTAATATCTGAACCGTCATAAGTTGCTATAGCATGATTCCAAACATCAGGGGAAATATTAGAATCAGTTGAACATTGAATGTGTGAACTTCCAACCTGAATTCTAATTCTGAGTCTATCATTTGCACCGTTGTTTATCAGATAAAATTTGTAAGACTTATCATCAGAACCTGAATCATACCATTTTGATAAAATCACCTGATCTGAAGTTATTCCATCAGACTTAAACCAAGCTCCAACAGACATGGCTGATGTAAAGTCCAAAGCATCGTCATCTGCAATTTCTACATAATCATTAACGCCATCGAAATTAAGACCATTGCCCCAAACCCCTGCTGCAGTCGTTGCACCTTCAACATCTCCTGAAATATCATGACACCAAACCCCGTCTCCAACTTCAGAAGGATTAGTTTCATCTAGAGAATATTTTGCAACCATATCACCCTGATTACAATCGTAAAGGTATCCTAAATCTGCTCCATAGTTACCTCCAATGAAGTTCAGCTTCTTATTGGCGTCAACAGCATCGTGATAAGATCTGGAAGCAACACGTATTGTATCTCCTGCACTGGCATTTTCTACAGCCTGAGTAATGTTTGTGTAATCTGAACCACCAAATTTATCGACTGTAAGTGTTGCTGCTTCACTATCTTCTGAGGCAAAAACAACAAAGAGCATTGCAACTAACAAAAGTAAACTAGCGTTTAACAATCTGTTTTTTGCAATCATAAATCCCATTTTGTACGGCCGCGTGTATACGCGTACCATCGCTATATAAAACGCAAGGGCCCTAAAATAAGTTAATATCTCCTATAAATTATTACAAATAGACTGCTCCTTTTGAAGTGGTATGACAGTCACAGACGATACATTCAAAGAACTGATGAAAAGATTTGCTTCTGGAGTTACCCTGATTACTTTTGAAAATGATGGCAAATACAGCGGATTAACTGTATCTAGCTTTTGCTCTCTATCAATGAATCCACCTTTAATTTTAATATGTATCGATAAAAAAATACCTAGCCATAATTCACTGAAAAATGGAAGTTCATTTGGAGTAAATATCTGCAATTCTGAACAGGGCAAACTGGCATGGGATTTTGCCAATTCAAATGTTGATAAGAATGAACTGATTTTATCGCTAAATCATGAAGTCACAGAGAATAAAGTTCCGCTATTATCTGATTGCTTGGCCAATATGGAATGTACGATTAAAGAAGCATACGAAGGGGGAGATCACACCATATTTGTCGGCCAAATCGAACAGGGTAATTTTAACGAAGAATCTGAGCCTCTAATTTACTATAAATCTGGACTCGGGGACTTCAAACCAAATTAGCTAAATAATCTTCAACAATTTCCTTTGGAACCTCACCTCTAAAAGCCACTTGTGTACGATAAAAAAAGGCTGAAAACCATAATTCTTTAATTTCAATTTCGCCTTTTTCTAAAGAATATAATTTAACATGGCGCCACAATCCCATGTCAAATAGATTTGTAGAATCTGTAGCTTTTATGTCGATATCTTTCTTCAAAAATAGACTCTCAATTTTCAATGCAATTTCTTCGCCTTCTAAACGAACTAGTAATGCCTTGTTTTTACGAAAATTATATCCCTGTAAACCTAAGAAAACCCCAGATAAACCTAATAGAAAAAAGGATAGATTAATGGCCATTGTTAATAGGGGAAAAAGTTCGGACTGATCGGGTAAAGCATAGGATGCAACGACAAGGTAACAAATTAATGCTAAAATTATGATTAATGAGGATACAAAATACCATTCTCGACTCTCTGAATTATATTTGATTTTTGACATTAAAACAAAGTCTGTTGCTTAGGGGCTCTTTTACCCGATTTTAAGGCCTTTTCGTCCCAATCAAATACATCAGTTATTCTTGATAGTGATTTGGCAAGTCTATCTGCATAATAATTATAGTCAGGTTCTGGACATTCCTCCTCTGGTATGTAGGGTTCAACAACCATCGGACTATTGCTAGCATCAGTTACAATAAAAGAAATTTTCATACCGCTAACAAAAGGCCTTCCAGTTTCTATATATTTTTTGTATGCTTGGAGATGTGCTTGGTTGTCTTCATTCACATATTTTCTCTTTAGATTTACTGTTTTAGATATTACTAATGTATCTTTTTCAACTTCTCCTTTAGAAATCCTTGTTACCCAATCCTTTGAGAGGTTTAAGGCTGCATCAATCTCACTTTTCATTAAAAAAGAAAATACCTCTTCTAAAGCTTCAACTTGTGATGGAAATGAATCTGTACGCCTTGTTTCGTAACCTCTGATTAACATACTTTCCTTTGGCCAAACTTGCTTACCCACATATCTTTTCTTTGCTCCATGAGAGAAAAAAGGCTGCAATATTTTTTCAAATTCAAGCTGTTTTGCTCCAACTGAATATCTCTCGGCAATTTGCTGACCGAATGATATAGTACCATCTAAATTTGAGTTAGGTGATCTAAAAAATACTGAATCTGTATCTCCGTAAATTACTTCTAAACCTTCATCTTCGAGTTCCTTCAAAATGTCCTTCACATATTCTCTGGCATATGCAGTTATTGAAGCGCCAATATCCAAATTAGTAAAACGGTAAAAGTAAGATGCAAAAACACCATAAACGGAATTCATTAAAATTTTAATTGCTTCTTGAACGCGCCGATAATATTGCTCTTCCATCTCGGTTTCAGCATTAGCTTGAAGCTTTTTAGCAGAATCGCGATCTGCCATCAAATTAGTTAATAATTCAGGAAGAAGGCCTTTCTTTTGCTTAGGACTCTTAAATTTTACTCCTAAAGGAGTTTCTATTTCTCCTTCATCCGATCTTGTAGTGAAACACAAATTCCTATCAATTATAATACTTGGATACATTGACTTAAAATCCAAAACACAAACCCAATCGTACAATCCTGGATCTACAGTGTGAACATATCCGCCCTCAATATGACCTGTTCGTTTCCTTCGATTTGTCCCAGGCACGCCAATTTTCTTAGAATCTGCAAATCTAATCATCAAGGAGTCAATCATCATAGATGTGATTCCGTTAATTACATCATCCAGAGGTAACTTTGAAACCGTACCTATGTGTTGGTACTTTTGAATAACCATAATATGTTCTAAAATTTCTAAAGCTAATTTAGCATCTTCAAGACAATAATCCATTACCCTTTCAGGACGTATTTTCCATTCCTCATCCATTTTCTTTGGATTAACATCATGCTTTTCTCTTCCCAATAACTCTTTTGCTACTGCATTAAGTGATTCTTGACGAGGTCGTATTTCTCGCTTAACATTCCACCAAGCATCAATTACAACACGGCCTTCAACTCGCCAGAATCTTTGTAGTTTCTGCTCAATTTTAGATTTATCGCGGCCGAAATTCAGATCAATCCTGTGAACATCTGCCCTCTCAACTAATAGCGGTAAATCATATCCATCAATATTGTAGCCGGTTATAATATCTGGATCAAATTTAGAAACTGCTGAAACAAAATTATTCAGAATATCAAACTCTTTCCCGTGTAAAGTCTCCTCGTGAATATAGCCACTTGAATCTTTAATGCAAAAGCTTAAGCAATAAATTGTCCTTTCAAAAATAGAATTTTCAATATCAAAACTCAAAATTTTGAAATCTGATTCAAAATCATCGCATTCTTTAATCGAAGTTGCCTCAATTAATTTACATGTAAATTTATGATTTTTAACTTCAATACCTTCAAAAGACACACAACCTCCAATATCATTATCATAAAGATATCTGTAGTGGAAAGGTATATCAGAAGCTAATAATTTCAAATCATTATTTTTTAACCATTCCTTAAGCTTGTAAAGATTGTCTGGCGATTTTGTATAGACTCTAGTACATTTTCTAACATCACCATCTACCCATAAATCTTCCTCTTCGATAGATTCAACGTTATCGTCTTTTTGCAATCTTTTTTTAATATCTTTAGTAGCTTCAACAACTTGAAAATAAGGACGTAATAGTGGTGTACGCACTGCAATTGCTTCTCCTTCTTTAGTAGTACCGTAAAGATATACGATAGCGCGTTCTACTCCATCTACATTTTCTTTATGGTATGCTGAATTAAGTAACCTTATTGAGTATTCCACAAATATCCAGTAAGAGCCCGCTATTATTCTGTTACTTCAAAGAGATGATAATGCCTGATCAAAATCATTTTTTAAATCGTCAAAATCTTCTAAACCTGTTGAAAAACGGACAAATCCTAAATCAATACCTGCTGCGACTCGAGCTTCCTGGGTCCATGATGCGTGTGTTGTGGCATACGGCATAGATATCAAAGATTCAACACCTCCCAAAGATATTGCTTGAGAAGCAACGTTCATATTATTCAACATTTTGCGACCCTCGTCATCTCCTCCGTTTACAACAAAAGAGACCATATTACCTGAATTTGAAAGAATTTTCTTTGATAATTCGTAATCATCGTGACTTTCTAATCCTGGATAAATTACCTTCTTGATTTTTGGATGAGACTCTAACCAATTTGCTAATTTAGCTGCAGTTTCAGTAGATCTTTCATATCTAATTTGAAGAGTTTTCATTCCCCTTTCAACAAGAGAAGCTTGGTGAGGATCCATGGAACCTCCAAAATTTCTCAACTTTTCCCAAATTTTGTCAATTACTTTAGTTTTACCTGCAACAGTTCCGCCCAAAAGATCACTGTGTCCGTTAAGCATCTTTGTAAGAGAGTGTATAACTAAATCAAAACCATATTCTATGGGGTTGCAAGAAATTGGCGTTGCAAATGTGCTATCTACAATAGAAACTGCACCATACTTCTTGGCTAAGGCTGCTAGTGCTGGTAAATCCGAGATTTCCAATAAAGGATTTGTAACTGTCTCACAATACAATACCTTAGTTTCCTTTTCCTTTAATGCATTTTCAACAGCTTCTAAATCTCTTACATCTACGTAATGAACATCAATACCGAAACGAACAAAATCTTGATCTAAAACCCCAACCGTTCCACCGTATAGATTTCTTGTGGTAACTATTCTATCGCCTTGACCAAGAAAATTAATCAAAGTCGTACAAATAGCAGCCATACCAGAAGAAAACACTAGTGCATCTTCAGCACCTTCCAAATCTGCTATTTTCCTCTCCACAGCTCTATTTGTTGGATTATAATATCTTCCTGAATAAACTGGTGCACGAGGCTCACCAGCCATCCACATTTTATATCCTTTATCATCTAGATAAAACGTTGAAGTTTGATAAACTGGAGTATTCAATGAATTTTCACTAGGTGAAGTACCTGAATGGACTGACTTAGTTCCTTTTCCTAGCTTTTTCTTATCATTTGCATTACTGACCATTTTTTGGTTAAAAGGGTACCAATTAATAGATTTAGTGACGTTTTGCAATATAATAAATAGGAAGTTTTAAATTGGAAATCCAAGGTGCGTATA
>JAPOKN010000009.1 GCA_029977605.1 Methanobacteriota archaeon | reverse complement strand
TCCAAAATATAAGGAAGTCAGAGTAGTCGAAATTCCTAGTATAGATGCGCAAGCTTGTGCAGGAACTCATGTATCTTCAACATTAAAAATTAAAGCAGTTAAGGTTTTGAGGACCGAGCGGATACAGGATGGAGTGGAACGCATAGAATTCTCAGCCGGACCTGCAGCAATTGAAGCAGCCCAAAGAGAAAGAGCCTTATTGGAAAAGACCGCAAAAGAGCTTGGAGTTTCTATAGAACAGGCACCCGATGCAGCACATAAGTTTGTTAAAGAATGGAAAGACCTGCGTAGTAAAGTCTCTTCATTAGAAAAGGAGTTGGCTTCCTTCAAATCTTCAAAAGTTGAATTTGAAAAGGTAGGGAATATTAATTTTTACATGGATAATTTAGGCGAAGCAGATATGGGAGAAGTACAAAAATTAGTTCGGAAAATAACCTCAGCCGATGGTAACTTAGCAGCAATTGGTTTTTCTAAAGGGGCCAAAGGTTCAATAATCTTGGCGAGCTCTAATACTCTAGGTATTGATTGTGGTTCTGTACTGAAAGAGGCCTTATCCTCAGTAGGAGGTAGTGGAGGCGGAAAAGCTTCATATGCTCAAGGTGCTTGCAGCTCGGAAAAAATATCTTCCGTGTTATCTTATATTAAAGATTTAATAGCATAATTCTATCTTGTTTCAACCATTATACAAGAATTAATTAAATATTTAATTCCTACAGTATTTTTTAGCCATGTTTCCAATTCCTTACTTTCAGAACCAGGTTGAAACCAGAGGTGTTTAATTCCTAGTTCAGTAATATGTGGAGTAATTTTCATAGCAATCGAAGGAGGCACTACAAAATTGGCAATTTCAGGTAAGCTTTCCATTTCTTCTATTGAAGCATAGGCTTTATCACCTTCAATTAGCTTTTCTTTTGGGTTTATCGGAACAACATTGTAGCCTTTACTTCTGAGGTCACAGTATATTTTGTTACCATATTTTTGCTTATCATTTGAGGCTCCAATTAAAGCAATAACCGTTTTTTTTTCTTTTAATTTTTCGAGTACCATCTAAGTTTACATGTGAGCTTTAGTTTTTATTGTTTGAGATAAGTTTCTGCAGATAGTTATTTCCTTTTTTTTTGAGCTATATTTCTCGGGGGACTATAGTCCCCCGTAAATTTTAAGGTTCAGAAAAAGATATTTAATGAGCCTTTCAAAAAGGTGGTTTAATGGATTTGGTGATAGTGGAGTCCGGAGCGAAAGCAAAAACTATTCAGAAATATCTAGGTAAGAATGTAATTGTAAGAGCTTCAAATGGGCATGTTCAAGATTTACCAAATTCCGGTAAAGAGGGTAGTAAAGCAGTATGGCCAAATAAAAAATCACAGCTTCCTGAACCTTCTTGGAGTTGGACACCTCGCTCAGAAAACCACATTAAACGTATATTATCAGATTCCCGACGCAAAAAAGTAGAAAGAGTGCTAATAGCTACTGATCCCGATAGAGAAGGCGAGTTCATTGCTTGGAGATTAGCCGAACTTTTCTCAGAATTTAGAGAAATAAAGCGCATTACATTTAATGAGATTACTAAAGATGCAATTCGTCAAGCACTAAATTCTGCAGGAGTAGTTGATTCAAAAATGGTTGATGCAGCCAAGGTCCGCAGATTTATGGATCGGCTTATAGGATATCGAGCTTCTCGCTTTTCTAGATCTTGGAATTTGAGCTCAATGGGAAGAGTACAAACACCTGCTCTAGGTTTTGTAGTAAAAAAAGAACATGAAATTGCCAATTTCATATCTACACCATATTGGGCATTGCAAGCTACAGCTCAAGGAATAGATTTTAGAGCAAAATTTCATGAAAAGAATGATGATGATGCTTGGAGGGATTCAAAAGGTAAGTTTGATTCGCACAGAACTAATGTGTCTGATTTAGCATCAAAAGGTTTCTCGTCTTTGTCTAAAAATGGTTCAATTAAAGTAAGTAAAGTCAGTCTCAAATCATACAAGAGGAGTCCGAAGGCTCCTTTTACTACAGATACTCTATTACAAACCGCAGGAAGTAGATACAGCTGGAAGCCAAGTAACACGATGAGACTTGCTCAGGGCCTTTACGAAGCGGGACACATAACATATATGCGTACAGATTCAACCAGAACAAGTTCTTCATCGAGGCAAGTAGCCAAAGAGAAAATAACTGAAGTTTGGGGTGCAGATCAAGTAGGTAAAGGCGTAGTTTATGCCAAAAAATCATCGGATCAGGATGCTCATGAAGCGATACGTCCAACAAATCCTTCCGTAGAGCTTCCAAGTGGAATAGATAGTTCACAGGCTAAGTTATATCGATTAATTTGGGCTCGATTTATTGGTAGCCAAATGATTAACTCTGAATGGTCTTCTATGAAGATTGAAGCATTAACTGAAGGTTTTCCGAAGCCTTTCGATGGAGATACTAAATGGAGAACCTCTCCGGGCTGGGAATCTGCCTTTGAAAAAATAGATAAGAAACCTTTGACTTCTCCACCAAAGCCTGAAATTAAGGAAAATTCAATTATTAGCTTAGATGATAAGGATGATAATCCCAATTTGATTGAAGACGAGACTAAGCCACCATCAAGGTATACTCAGCACGGTCTTGTAGCATTAATGAAATCAGAAGGAATAGGTAGACCTTCTACATATGCTGCAACAATTAAAAAATTATTAGACAGAAAATATTGCAGTGATGATAGGGGCAGATTAAAGGCAACCTCCAACGGTATTACACTTTGGGATGAGGTAAGTCCATTTTATAAACAAGAAGATAAAAATTTATTTTCAACAGATTTTACATCAGAAATGGAATCTGATTTAGATAAGATTGAAACCGGCTCAAGAGATGCTGCAGAAGTTTGGGAAACTTTTCTGAACTACTTTAGAGAACTACACGACAATGCATTGAAAAAGAAAAAGGAATTCCCTACCAAACGTCAAATTCAATTTTATGAGCGTTTAGCTTCATTAGTTTCTTCAGATAAGCTTGAAGAAATGCTACAAGGTAATGATCCTCTAAAATACAATAGTGAGATGATGGGAGAGCTTATTGATTCTTTGATGAAGGAAACAGAAGGTATGTCACTCCCACCAACTGCAAAGCAGGTTTCATTCATAAAGAGTTTAGCTGAAAATTTAGAAATGAATGAGTCTCAAGCTTGCGGGCTAGTTTCTATATCTAGCTTTGAAGAATTATCAGGCGGAAAATCAGGGAGTGCAAGTACGTTAATTGGTAAATTAAAAGATTTATCTGATAGTAAGCCTAGGCCTACAAGCGTTAAGCAGATGAATTTTGTCAAAAATTTAGCAAATAAGGCAGAATTAGATGAAGAATCTGCATGTAAATTAGTAGAGGTATCTGCTTATTCGGAATTATCGGGAGGAAGAAGCGGTACAGCAAGTAAATTAATATCAATTCTTCAGAAGAAAGTTCCAAAGAAGGCTCCTAAAAAGAAATGAGTGCAATAACTCATAAATTTTTAAAAGTAGATAGTTTAGAAGATAGATTATATCAATCAAATATATCTAAGGCTTGCTTAGAGCAATCTACATTGGTTATTTTGCCAACAGGTATGGGAAAAACTGTAGTGGCTTTGAGAATAATGCTTGAACGTTTGGAGTCAGGAAAAATTCTCCTGATGGCTCCAACAAAGCCTTTAGCTCAACAGCATTTTGATTTCTTTAATGAATTTTTGAACGCAGAAGTGAGTTTATTCACTGGCGCCATTTCACCATCAGAGCGCGTGCCTCTCTGGTCTAGTTCACAAATAATTATATCGACACCTCAGGTAATAAGCAAAGACATCGAGGCCAGTAGGGCCTCATTAGATAATTTTTCTTTGGTGATATTCGATGAAGCCCATAGGGCGGTTGGGAATTATGCTTACGTTGAGATTGGCAAACATTATTTGGAAGTGGCAAAGAATCACTTATCAATAGGAATGACTGCATCACCCGGAAGTTCTAAGCCTGAAATTATCAGATTATGTAGAGATTTGGGAATAACTGCCGTAGAAAATAGAGATGAAAATGATTCTGATGTTTCTGAATACATTCAACCAATTAAGACTCGTTGGGTTAAGATTGACATGCCTGGAGCAGTCAAAGATATTGCGAGCCAATTAAGAAAATTACAAGATTATCTTTGCGGTAAGTTGTACAAAGGGGGTTTTTTGGACAGGCCTCGTAAGGTTTCAACAACAATGATTCTAGAGGCTGGTAAAAAGTTACAAAGACGTTTTGCCCAAACCAAGCCATCTACACCTCCAAATATTTTCAACTTGATGACGACTCAAGCGATGGCAATGAAAACAGCTCATGCAATTTTGACTGTTGAAACTCAAGGAATAATTCAATTTTTAGATTACAGTAGCAGAATTATTGATGAAGCAAAAGCGAAGAAGAGCAATAGAGCCAATAAATGGTTATCAACCAACAGCGATTGGAAAGTAGCTCATGAAATTGCTAAGGCAAATAAAGCAAACCATCCAAAATTATCCAGATTGGTAGAATTAATAGAATTGCAATTAGGAATTGGTACTTCTAAATTTATAATTTTTTCTGAAATAAGACATACGGCCTCTCTCATAGTAGAAAAATTAAGTAACATTTCAGGCGCTCACCCAGTCCGTTTTGTTGGTCAAGGGTCAAGAGAAGGTGATAAAGGCATGACTCAAAAGCAACAGAAAGAAATTTTAGATCAGTTTAGAAGTGGAGAATACAATATTTTAGTCGCGACCTCAGTTGGTGAAGAAGGGTTAGATATTCCTTCCACAGATGCAGTTATTTTTTATGAACCTGTTTCATCTGCTATTAGACTAATTCAAAGGAGAGGAAGGACAGGAAGAAATAGGCCAGGTGAAGTTTTCATTTTTGTTACACTTGGCAGTCGAGATGAGGCTGCACTTTGGAGCAGTAGGGGTAAAGAACAGCAAATGCAAGATATTTTTGCAGCAGGTAGGTTAGAAATAGATGTTCCTACGACCGAAGAGTTAGCAGGTTCGAATTTTCTAGAAAACGGAGAGAGCGTTCAGACGACGTTCAGAAAAAATTAGTTTCAGCCCTAATATTATACACACCTTCGTATTGCGAAAATTATGCGTAGAAAACCAACAGTTCCATTAAAAGAAGAAGTAAAGCATGGACATGGTTTTTTCAGAGGTGAAAAGTGCCCTCTCAGTGGAGAAGAAGGCGTTTTGGTACTTTCCCCAAGACATTTGGACCAGTTTGGAAGGATGATGGCAGGAGTTTTACGTCACTTCCCGGACCGATTTGATCTTGAGATGGACAAGCAAGGTTGGGTTGAGGCTTCAGAATTTATTGAAGCAGTTAAATCTCAACGAAGACACTTTCACTATTTGGAAACCAGACATTTGCAAGCAGTAGTTGAAACAGATCCAAAAGGTAGATATCAATTAAAGAATGGTAGGTTAAGAGCAACTTATGCACATACTCTTGATCTTGAGCTAGACCTACCTACAGACAACAATCCAGAACATTTGTATTTTGCATGTTCCAAAGAAGATGCAGAAGAATATCTAGAACATGGATTATATCCTGGTGACAGAAACATGGTTCATCTTTCAAGTACAAGATTAAATGCTTTAGAAGCTGGCAGACACATAATAGGAAAACCAATAGTATTACTTGTAGATGTTAAATCAGCAGAAGCCGGCGGTAATGAAATAATGAAAGCAGGAACTACGGTTTATCTTTCAAAAGAGTTATCTGGAGAACATCTGAAACAGCTTCCAGATAGTACCTAAAGTTTAACGTGGAAGAAAAAGACAATTTATCTCGTCGCCCAATATCAAGAGTATTGATTAGTGTTAGTGATAAATCTGGAATTGAAGAATTATCTAAAGGTTTATCTGACAATGGTATTGAAATTATTTCAACTGGCGGAACTTCCAAAGTAATATCAGATTCAGGTATTTCAGTTCGTCCAGTTGAAGAAGTCACGAATTTTCCAGAAATGATGGGTGGTCGTGTAAAAACACTTCATCCTCTAATTTTTGGAGGGATTTTAGGAAGAGACTCAGATAAAGAACAGATGCAGGAGCACGGTATAGCTACTATAGATATGGTAATCTGTAACCTTTATCCATTTAAGTCTGCAGCTGACAAAGGAGTTGATTTATCTTCCTTAATTGAGGAAATAGACATAGGAGGCCCTAGTTTGCTCAGAGCAGCTTCCAAAAATCATTCACGCGTTTCAGTTGTAACTGATCCTGGAGATTATAATTGGATATTAGATGAAGTATCAAAAGGTGGTTTAACAATTGAGCAAAGGCAACAATTGGCTTTGAAATCGTTTAGACATACTGCTGAATATGATTCAATTATACAATCAGTTCTCGGACAAAGGTTTGGCGAAGAAGATCTTCCTTCTTCTTTACATTTAACAGGAATTGGTAGCCCTCCCTTAAGGTACGGAGAAAATCCTCATCAGTCTTCTGTTTTTTATTCAGATTTGTTACATTCAGCTCCATCTATAGCTAATTCAGCTCAAATGCAAGGCAAGCAATTAAGCTATAATAATCTTTTAGATTTTGATGCAGCTCTAGCTATTGTAATGGAGTTTGATGAGCCTACAGCAGTTATTGTTAAGCACAACAATCCTTGTGGTGTAGCCAGTTCAACAAATTTATTAGATGCGTTTAATGGTGCAATGAGTACAGATCCTCAAAGTGCCTTTGGTGGAATAATCTCCTTCAATAGAGAAGTAGATGCTTCCTTGGCAGAAGAAATAGTTTCTTCATTCAAAGAAGGTATAATTGCTCCCTCTTATTCAAAAGAGGCCTTAGAAATTTTTTCTTCAAAAGAGAATTTGAGAATAATGGAAACTGGAAATTTAGAGTCTTATCATAGAAGTCCTTCATTACGTTCTCTAGATGGGGGATGGTTATTGCAAGAAGCAGATGAAGTTTGCATATCCATTTCAGATTGTAAAGTAGTATCAAAAAGAAAGCCTTCAGACGAAGAATTGGAAGGACTAGAGTTCGGATGGAAAGTTGTTAAGCATGTTAAAAGTAATGCGATTTTATTCGCTGATAGGAAAAGAACGGTAGGTATAGGGGCTGGGCAAATGTCTAGAATTGATTCAGTAAAAATAGCTACTTTCAAATCTATTCCAGATTCAAAGGGCACGGTCATGGCCTCCGATGCTTTTTTTCCATTTAGAGATGGAATTGATGAGGCTGCTAAAGTTGGAATTACTGCAGTTATACAACCCGGCGGTTCTGTTAGAGATCAAGAAGTAATTGACGCTGCAGATGAGCATAACATAGCCATGTTGTTTACAGGCATGAGGCACTTTAAACATTAATGGAAGAACTCTGGCTTTTTTGTGAGGTATGCGACGAAGAAAACAATCATGAGGTCCTTAAGAGTAGAACTTCAGCGAAAAAAGGATTTAGTTTTCAAGGAGTTGTAAAGTGTTTGGAATGTCAAACGACTAGTTCAAAAGAAGTCAATGAAGAGCCTCCTATCTCATTAAAGCTTAGGATCTCCATAGATAATGAAACAGTGAATGATACGCTAACAGTAGATAGAGGTGTGCTAATTGAAGTAGGCCAAACCCGTCCTCACCCAGATGGATTGATTTTGATAACTGGAATAGAAATGCCTCACAAACGTTTGGATCAGGTCTACTCTCAAGAGAATCCAATTGTTTGGGCTAAAAAGGCAACACATTCCAAAATTCGTTTTGCAGTACATGACGGGGAGGAAACCCATTCTTATAAGGAAGAATTCGAAATTGATGTAGAATTCAACAAAGGAATGAAGGTTAAATTAGAAGATAATTTAGCGCGAGTTATTGGCATAACTATGCACGGAGGAAAATCAGTAAGTAATGCTTTTGCTTTTGAAATTGCTAGGGTTACATGCAAATTTATTGCTGAAAATTCACAAAGCAGGTTTCACAGGAGAAATGCTTGATGTCTGAAGAAAATGATGATAACTCTATAGCTATTGAAGAAAATGACGATACGGAAAATGGAGATTTTGTTGTCCAAGATACCTCATCATCTGATGAAGTTAAAAATGGAGACATACCAAACGCATCAAGATTCGTTTCACAGAGGGAGATAATTTCAATTATTTTTTCCAAAAAAACACTTTACCACGTAATTGTTCTTTTTTCATTGCTACTTTTCTTTGGAATAATTAGTTATACAAAATCAGATTTAGCATCATCACTAATTTTAATCTTTGGATATGGCAGTTCTTTAGGATATTTCGTCACAGCAGCTCTCAATAGGTTTGAGATAGTGAAGAATCTTTCGCGAAGCAAATCTTTCACAAGTTTAATTCTTCCTTTGTCACTTTCATTAGTTTTTTCTAGTTTTTTTTGGGCAGCTATCAATAATCAAATTTATGGCGCTAATATGGAGAGGTTTCTTACTTGGGGATACATATTTATTTTTGTTATTTGGCAATTTGCGCAGGCTTGGTGGATGCGAGTTCCTTTCAAAGAAATTGCATTGAGAAAAATGGCAAGCTCAAAAGATAGTTCTCCTACAAATTTGGGTATTGTACTCAATATTTTTTCACCGATTTTATGGACTGCAATAGGAGGATTGTGTTTTTATGTAGTTTCAATTAATTTATCAAGTTTTAAAGATAATTTCAATTTAATTTTCATTTTATTTTGGATTTTTTTAATGGCAATGATGGGTAGCATTACTTTTTATCTTTTGAAAAATTTACATAAAGAATTTTTAAAAGATTCTAAAATAGCGGCTTTTTCCGGTTATTTTGCATTGGGTTATTGGGGTTTTTTATCTTATCATGCAGGCGTTTTTCTTTATTCTATGTACAATGATCCAAGTTTTCTTTATGATTTAGTTTTCATGATTATAACAATAATGCTAGTCATCTATTCATTATCTGTTAATGTTCTGAGAGGCGAAGCTCGTAGAGCGCATCTAAGCCCAACAAATCATTACATAGGCAAAGCAACAGGTTTAATGAGTAGGCACAATGTTATTTTTTATTCTATTTCATTTACTATAGCTTATGGCGCAAGTAATTTCTTTCTAGCAACAGCTGATACTTCATTAATTGGAGGCATCAAGGGAGTTTCGAGAATTGCACATATGATTGTTCTGGTAAGTGGAATTTTAGTTCTTTTGATTGTTAATTACAATTTACTTACAGGAAGAGGATTAATTTCAGAAGGGTTTGTAGAATCTATCCGCTCCCCAAAGCATAATTAGTATACTTGTGATGATTGATTAATGAATTGGCTAGGCCTACTATCATTTAAGGCAGCGAGAGATCCTGAACTTGCACCTCATGCATATTTGATGTATTTGCTTTTATGGACTTTAGTAGTCGGACTTTTTGTTTTATTTTTATTTCCTCTACTAGGTAAGACGTTAGGTTTTGTTATAATAGGAGTTTTAATTTTCTTATTTGTTTATCAAGTTTGGTATTTCCACAATAACAATCTATTTGCAGATTAAGAATAGTTTTGTTCTAGTTTATTTCCAAAGCCTTTTGCATTATCAATAAATCTTGCCCAATTAATTTTTAGTCTATACAATTTAACTTTTTTCATAGCTTTAGCTAGAGTTTCACTTTTAGCTATGTAATCAAATTTACCTAAATATAGATCCCAATCACTGTCGTCGGCTAGTTCAATTTGACCTTTAATTTGAACTCCTTTTATATTTTCCCAGTCTAGATTATTCTCTTGGATAGTTGCGGCGCATTTTTGATTATGTTCTAAATTTGCTATGTGGTCTGACTTTGGATTACTTACAAATAGAAGTGAGGTTCCATTATCGCTTGAAACATAGAATAGGGCTGCAGCAAAAACTTCATGATTTTTTTCCGTGGCTAAAGTTAAAGTATTGTGTTTTTCTATAAATTCACTAATCTCTTTCATTATTTGCATTAATTAGGCTTAAGTTTATAATACACTCCGTGTGGCGCCTCATCCCTGTAAGAGGTTTACGTACATGACAACACACTACGACGTTCCAGGCGAACACTTGGTAAATGCCCTCGCAAAGTCGCTAAAGAGCGAGGACGCTATACAACCTCCAGAGTGGTCAGAATTTGCAAAAACAGCAGTTCATAAAGAAAAATCACCTTCACAAGCAGACTGGTGGTATTTTCGTACAGCTTCAGTTATGAGAAAAGTAGGCGTTAATGGCCCAATTGGTACCGAGCGTTTGTCAAGACATTATTCAGGAGCAAGAGATAGAGGCGGTAAGCCTAATCGTAGTGAAAATGGCAGTCGTAAGGTACTTCGATTAATAATGCAGCAACTTGAGGTTGCAGGTTTTCTTGAAAAGGCAAAAAAAGGTGGTAGAACTTTAACACCTAAAGGCCAATCAATGTTAGATAATACAGCTTTCAGCGTTAAGAAAGTATTACAAAAGGAGATTACTTCATTAAGTAAATATTAATTAAATGTCCAGCAGAAAAGTTTTTGGTAAAAAGTTAAGATTGAATAAGTTAGTTAAACGTAACAGAAGAGTTCCAGCTTGGGTAATCCAAAGGACAAACAGACGTTTCACCAATCATCCAAAACGTCATTTTTGGAGAAGAGGAAAGTTACATAGGTGATTTAGATGGCTGACGATGAATTAATTCAAGAGAGATTGTATACTATTCCGCTACGTAAGTTACACAAGGTAACAAGAACACGTAGGGCACCAGTAGCCATGCGAATTGTAGAAGATTTTATTGTAAGACACATGAAGCCTGAGAGAGAAGGAGAAGTTCTTAAGACTTCAAAAGAAGCTCGAACTGGGAGTGGTGAAGAAAAACAATTGTTCATTGACCCTCCAGTGAATCAATACATATGGTCAAGAGGAATTGAAAAGCCTCCTTCTAAAGTACGTGTAAGGGCTTTAAAGTTCGAAGATGGTAGTGTTATAGTCCATTTAGCAGAATAAGTAATGGCTTTAGTTCAGAAGGATCTTTTCAACAGTCCTTATGCTGGTGTTTTTTGTGCTACCAATGATAATTTGACTTTAGTGCCACCTGGAATACCTAAGGATGACATGGAAGAGCTTTCAGATGCTCTTGGTACTAAATTAGAAATTATAACTCTGGGAGGTAGTAGAGTCTTGGGAACTTTAATTGCAATGAATAACAGTGGTATTTTGGTTTCTAATATTGTAACAGATTTAGAATTGGAAAAGTTTAATAAAATTTCCAAATCTCATAATATTGAATTCGGAGTTCTTCCGGATAGATCAAATGCGATTGGAAATAATTTTTTAGTTAATGATTCGGGAGGTTTCTCGAACGAGAGACTTGGTAAAAGGGCTAAAGATAAAGCTGAAGATATATTGAAAGTAGATTTGGTTTCGCAATCTATTAATGACATGGACACTTTAGGCATGATTGGATGTATCACTAACAAGGGAGGATTATACCATCCAGATATTTCTTCATCTGAGAAAGAAAAAATGGAAGAAGTTTTTCAAATTGAATTGATGGAAGGAACCGTTAATTTTGGCCTTCCATTAGTTGGAGCAGGCATAGTAGCTAATTCTAATGGTGCAGTATGTGGTCGTCAGAGTACAGGTGTTGAATTAGGCCGAATGGAAGAAGCTCTCAAGCTTTTCTAGAAATAAAAAAAGAGTGACATACAGCTCCAATTTCTGAATCCAAACTTAATTCAATTCTTTTTTTGGTAATATCTAAATGAGCATAAGATTCATCTCTAATTTTTTTCAATACTTTATTTGTTCTTCTATTGGTTCCAAAAATAAAAGAAATGGTTTTTTCTCTGGATATCTTAATGATGTGGTTTAACGTCTTCTCTTTAGAATTCTCAGGCCGGTCTGTGCATATTATTTTCTGTCCAATATTTTGCAGTAATTGAAAGTTTGAGATTTTTACTTTTCCTTTTTCGCACAATTTAATTAAATTTTCACCACCTTTTCCAATTGAAGTGGACGGAGCAATTCCTCTGGCGAAGTCAAGAGGCGTTTCTTTGATTCCAAAATCAACTAGGCACAAGTGTAAATTATAAGCTAAACAAACAGGGGCAACTCTTGCTATTAATCGTCTATTATCTTCATCAACTTCATTATTTTTTTTTGGATTAATGAGAACTAGGTTTACTGGAGGTGTCACTATGTGGCTAGGGGACTCCCTTTTAAGGGGGTACATTCATGAGCTTTAGTAATAATTTGGTGAAAAATTTGACGGAAGAAAATACAGACACAGTACTGCCAATTAGTTTAGAGAAAGAGATGCGTAAATCCTATCTGGATTATGCAATGTCCGTTATTGTAGGCAGAGCACTTCCAGACGCTAGGGATGGATTAAAGCCAGTTCACCGTAGAGTTCTTTATGCAATGAAAGAGATGGGTTCAGGCCCTCGTTCACCATACAAAAAATCTGCCCGCATTGTTGGAGACACTATGGGTAAATATCATCCACATGGTGATCAAGCTATATACGACACTTTAGTTCGTATGGCTCAAAGTTTTTCTTTACGCTACCCTTTAGTAGATGGTCAAGGTAATTTTGGTTCGATAGATGGAGATAGGGCTGCAGCTATGCGTTACACAGAATCGCGATTAGCTACAATTTCAGATACAGTTTTATCGGGCATTGACGAAGAGACAGTAGATTACACAGATAATTACGATGGTTCTTTACAGGAACCTTCAGTTCTTCCAGGTCTTCTTCCAGGTTTATTGGTTAACGGCTCATCAGGTATTGCTGTTGGAATGGCTACGAATATGGCACCTCATAACTTATCAGAAGTGATAAGCTCTCTTATCATGCTAATAGATAATCCATCAACAGATTTATCAGAGATAATGAGTGTTATGCCAGGTCCTGATTTCCCAACAGGAGGGACTATAATGGGGCGTAAGGGAATTTTCGATGCATTTTCCAAAGGCCAAGGTTCTATAAAAATTAGAGCTAAAGTCGAGCACGAGTCAACTCCAAAAGATGAATTTTTGGTCGTAACAGAAATCCCTTTTATGGTTCAAAAAAATAGGTTATTAGAAGAAGTTTCAAAATTGGTTCGTGATAAGAAAGTAGAAGGTATAAGAGACATACGTGATGAATCTGATCAAAAAGGTATGAGGGTAGTATTCGAACTAAAGCGAGACGCTTCTCCAATGATAGTTGAAAATCAATTGTTTAAGCATTCAGCTCTTGAAAACAGTTTTTCAATAAACAATGTAGCTTTAGTCAAGGGACAGCCTCGACGAATGAACTTGATAGACTTATTGAACGTATATCTTGATCATCGAAAGGAGATAATAACTCGCAGGACTGAATTCAGATTGAAAAAAGCTCAAGAGAGAGCTCATATTGTTGAAGGATTATTGTTAGCAATTTCTCAAATGGATAAAGTAATAGCATTTATCAGAGATGCTGCAGGAAGGGACGCGGTTATAGACGGTCTACAAGTTAAGTTCAAATTAAGTAAAATTCAAGCTAAATCAATAGCAGATATGAGGCTTTACCAATTATCACGTCAAGACGCAGAAGAACGGGAAAATGAGTTAGAGGAGTTGAAAGCTACAATGGCTGAATTGTCTGAAATTTTAGCAGATTCTTCTAAAATAATGTCAATAATAAAAGAAGAACTAGAATCACTCAATGAAAAATATGGAGATGAGAGAAGAACATTAATTTCAGATTTTGATGGAGATTTGAATACCGAAGATTTGATTCCTAGATCACAGGTCGTAGTTATGAGAACTCAAGAAGGATACATAAAACGAGTTGATCTTGATGAATATCAGGCTCAAAATAGGGGCGGTAAGGGAAGAATTGGAATTAAAGCTAAGGAAGGAGATTTCCCGGTAGAGCTGTATTCTATGGGGTCACACGATCACTTGCTATTCTTTACTACTGCAGGCAGTATGTATTTCCTTAAGGCATGGCAAATACCTGATGTTTCAAGGTATTCAAAAGGTACACCTTTGGTTCAGTTACTCCAAAAATTAGATGAAGGTCGTAAAGAAAAGGACGAGCAAGTTCTTTGTATGTTACCTGTAGCAAATATTAGTGGTGATGGTCATTATTTCTTGTTTTCAACCAAGAAAGGCATTATTAAGAAAACAAGATTAGAAGAATATTCCTCTAGAATAGAAAGAGCATGGGCTAGAGATCAAGGATTTAGAGCTATAACTCTTAAAGAAAAAGATGAATTAATTGGAGTTGCAATTTCCGAAGGCGATAGTCAAGTTATGCTCGCTTCGAAGTTAGGTATGGCTAATAGATTCTCTGAAGGTGAAGTAAGAATTGTTGGCCGTAATGGTCAAGGAGTAATTGGCATGCGTCTGAAAGATAAAGATGAAGTAAAAAGCATGTGTCTAGTAAGTGAAGATGATCTTCTTCTAACAATTACAGAAAAGGGATATGGTAAGAGAGCTAATGCGGGAAATTACAGATTAACTAAACGAGGAGCTAAAGGAGTTAAAAATATTAAAGTTGATAATAAAAGTGGTAAAGTTGTCGTCGCTTTAACGCCAGGAGATGCAAACCAAATATTAGCTACGACATCTTCAGGTAAAGTAATACGTACGCACATTGATTCAATAAGAGAGATAGCTCGTGTTGGAAGGGGTGTGAAAGTAATGTCTGTGGATGAAAAAGAAAAAGTAGTAGCTGTGGCTTTACATAACGAAGATGATGAAGAAAGAAATTCAGACTTAAATTCCAGTGAAGATGAAGAAGAAGGAAATTCAGATTTAAATTCTAGTGAAGAGAATAATGAATAGAGATCCAGTAAAAGACATCAATATTAGTTCAGAGACTAAATTAAGTGATTTAATTAGTCAATTTGGAGAAGCTGGAGGCTTCGTAGCTTCAAAGGTTTCGACAGCAACTTCAATAGTCAATGATATGATTTTAGAAGACTGCACGAAATTTGTCTCTTTTCCAGCAGATATAATGGCTACTGGAACAAGAGGATTGATGAATCAGATAGTTGAGAATAATATGGTGGACGTAGTTGTAACTACGTGTGGTACCTTAGATCATGATATTGCTCGAGTTTTGGCAGATTATTACCACGGTGATTTTGCAATGGATGATGCACTTTTGAGAGAAGAGGGAGTTAATCGTTTAGGAAATGTTTTAGTCCCAGATGAGTCCTATGGAATTCCAATTGAAAGATGGCTGCAGCCGATTTTAGAAGAATTATATAATAAAAAAAAGCATTGGGCACCTTGGGAAATTTGGTATGAGCTAGGGCTTAAGATTTTAGAAGAAGAACGCGGTTCAGAATCGTTTCTTGGCATATGTGCAAAGAAAGAAATCAAAGTTTTTGTTCCAGGTCCAACAGATGGGTCCGTTGGTTCACAGTTATGGCTTTTTTGGCAATCCCATAAAGATTTTACTCTAGACATTTTCGGAGAGGAACATCAGTTATCAGATATAGTACATGAGGCTAAATCTACTGGTGCAGTCATGATTGGTGGAGGAATTTCTAAGCATCATACAATATGGTGGAATCAATTCAGGGACGGGTTAGATTATGCAGTGCAAGTGACTACGGCTCCCGAATGGGATGGCTCACTAAGCGGTGCGCGTGTTAGAGAAGCAGTTTCCTGGGGAAAAGTACGTTCTAAAGCAAGAAGAATTACAGTTGAAGGGGATGCTACAGTTCTATTACCTTTAATCTTTGGTCCTTTACTATGAGAGCAATAGTACGTAAAGTATCCTCATCTTTTGAAAATGCTTTAGCTAAATTTTTTGGTTCAGGTCCAACTGATTTGAGCGAAGCTTTAGTTCAACACGACGCATATGTGAGTAAATTGATTGAATTTGGAGTTTCGGTTAGAGAGATTCCATCTCATCCAGATTACCCAGATTGTTGCTTTGTGGAAGATCATGCAATAGTTGCAGGAGACTCTGCATTGTTAACAAACGCAGGGCATGACAGTAGATTGGGTGAACGAAAAGAAATTGAAGATGCTCTTAACGTAGATTTAAATCTAGAATACATGAGTCAAGGAGCTAGAATGGATGGAGGGGATGTTTTGAAATTTGGGGATAAGTTCTTGGTAGGGCATAGTAAGAGAACTAATCGTAAGGGGATTGAAGATCTAGAACAATTTCTTAGTTCCAGAAATTATGGATTACATGTAATCGAAGTTCCTCCGGAATCTCTCCACTTGATTTCGGTTTGTACATCGCCAGTTCCAGGGAAGTTATTGGCACCGAAAGGTTGGTTTAGTGAATCAGATTTCCCATCTGAAACTGAAATTATCTGGATTCCTAAAGAGGAAGCATACGCTGCAAATGTTCTTCCTTTTGGAGATAAAGTAATGATGGCTAAAGGTTATCAATCAACATTAAGAATATTACAGAATTTAAATTTGGATGTACATGAAATGGAAATGTCACAGTTTAGAGAGGCAGATGGTTCATTGACCTGTTTATCAGTTTTATATGATTAACTTAATTTCTAATATAATCACGTCTAGGGTATTATTATGTCCATAGAAAGCCCAACATCAATAAAGAAAGCCGAAGGAAAATTAGGGGTGTTAATGCCAGGTCTTGGAGCTGTTAGTACTACATTTATTGCAGGCACCTTAGCAGTTCGTTCTGGATTATCTACACCTATAGGTTCTTTAACGCAGATGGGTTCAATTCGTTTGGGTAAAAGAAATGAGAAGCGTGAGGTACCAATCAAAGATTTTGTCCCGTTAAGTACCTTAGACGATTTAGTTTTTGGTGGTTGGGATATTTTTGAGGATAACTGCTATGAAGCTGCAATTAATGCAGGAGTTCTCGAAAAAGAATTACTGGACAGCATAAAAGAAGAACTTGAAAAAATTAAACCAATGAAAGCAGTATTTGACAAAAACTTTGTTAAAAAGTTAGATGGTGAGTATGTAAAATCTGAGACGAATCACCGTGATAGGATTAAAGCTCTTAGAAATGATATTAACAATTTCAGAAAAGAAAACAGCTTAGAGAGAGTAGTGATGGTTTGGTGCGGTAGCACTGAAACTTACCAAGATCCTTCGGATAAAATTTACAGTAATCTTTCAGAATTTGAAAAAGCTTTAGATTCAAATGATAAATCAATTGCGCCCTCAATATTGTATGCTTACTCAGCTATTAAAGAAGGAGTTCCCTATGCAAATGGAGCACCTAATTTATCTGTAGATTTTCCGGCAATGTTTGAATTATCAGTGAAAGAAGGCGTTCCTATTGCAGGTAAAGATTTCAAAACAGGTCAAACATTAATGAAAACGATTCTTGCACCGGGTTTTAAGGCAAGAGAAATAGGTATTGATGGGTGGTTCTCAACAAATATTTTAGGCAATAGAGATGGAGAAGTATTGGATGATCCTGAATCTTTCAAAACGAAAGAGGTATCTAAGTTAGGAGTTCTTGAGCAAATATTAGAGCCTGAAAAGAATCCTGAATTATACGGAGATTTATATCACAAAGTTAGAATTAATTATTATCCACCGAGAGGCGACAACAAAGAAGGTTGGGATAACATAGATATCAAAGGATGGCTGGGATATCCTATGCAAATTAAGGTTGATTTTCTTTGTAGAGATTCAATTTTGGCAGCACCAATTGTTTTAGATTTAGCATTATTTCTAGACTTTGCAAAAAGGTCGGGATTACATGGAATCCAAGAGTGGCTCTCGTTTTATTTTAAGTCTCCAATGTGTAAACCAGACCTATATCCAATACATGATTTATTTTCTCAAAAAGTAAAGTTAGAAAATACACTTAGACATCTAATGGGAGAAACAATTATCACCCATCTTGGATTAGATTATTATTATGATGAGGATTAATGGAATCAGTAATAGTTACAAGGCATGGTGATCCAGATTGTATGGAGCTTCAGGAACTCCCAACACCATCTCCAGGAACTGGAGAAATTTGTATAAGAGTTTCTAAGGCAGGTATTAATTTTGCAGATATTCTCGCACGTATGGGCCTTTATCCAGGAGCACCTAATCCACCGTTTACACCAGGTATGGAAGTTTCAGGTACAGTTCATGAAGTAGGTCCTGATGTAGATGATTTTGAAGTAGGCGATAGAGTAGTTGGCTCAGGAGGTAGTGGCGGTTATTCAACACACACCATATCGAAGGCAGCAACAGTTTTCAAAATTCCAGATGATGTAACATTTGATCTTGCCGCAGCTTTTCCAGCAGTTTATTTGACCTCATATTTGATGGTTATTCATCCTGGAGATTTGCAACCTGGAGAGTCTATTTTGATTCATGGTGCAGCAGGAGGTGTTGGTCTTGCAGCAACAGAATTAGCTAAAATTGCAGGAGCTAAAAATATATTTGGTACTTGTTCCCCAAATAAGCATGCTTTCATTTCAGACAATGGAGTTCTTCCTATAGATCGAGATAATTTTCTGGCAGAAATAATGGATTGGACCAAGGGAAAAGGAGTTGATTTAGTCTTAGATCCAATAGGCGGAGAGCACTTAATGCAATCATATCGATGCTTAGGTTCTGGAGGTCGAGTTTGTTCATTTGGAATTTCAGATATGGCACCTACTAAGCGTAAAAGTCAATGGGCTCGGTTTAAATCATGGCTAACTTTTCCAAAATTTGATCCATTGAAAATGATGGCAAGCAATAGAGGAGTTTTTGGAATACATCTAGGGCGTTGGAAAAATTTAGATCATTTGGAAAAAGCAAAGAATGATTTATTGAAATGGATCGAAGAAGGTAAAATCAATCCTCATATTGATAAAGTGTTCTCAAAAGAACAAGTTTCTGAAGCTCATCACTATATTCAGGATAGGAAAAATATAGGAAAAGTTTTGATAGATTTTGATTGATCAAAATGCCAAAATTCTTTGGCAATAACTTATATGGTCAAGGTTCAGTAATGCCATAATGTCGGAAATAAATGTACGTCTAAAACACAATTTTGAAGACTCCGATAAATTATTTAGAATCTTATTTGCAGCAATTAAGATAGGTAAACCTGCATCCAAGAGAAAAATAGCAGATGTAGCAGACATATCCTCACAATTAGTAGATTATCATATTGATAAATTAGTTGATAATGGCCAATTAATTAAGATAGATTCAATGTATACAGCTCAAGCAATATTTTCAAATAAAGAAATTTATAAATTTCTTAAAGATACAGTAATTACACAAGAATTAATTGAAAAATTAGTTTCAGGAATTGATTTTTCACAAGCTACAGATCAAGACAGTCAAGTTCTCGAAGAGGCAATTTTAACGTTACTTAGGTTGTTCACTATAGAATTAAAAGAATAGTCCAAATTTTTTTGGCATTCTTTTATATACTTTCCAAAAAAAATATAATTATGAGACGAAGACACATGCTTGGTATTGAAGACAAGACACTTTGTGGATGGCCCTTAACTACAGGTGAGTTAAAGCAATTGAGAAGCTCAAATAGAATTCATGTGACCTGCAAAAGGTGTCTTGAAAAATTAGAATCATATTCCAAGGATGATGGAAATAAGGGAAGGGGTGTTTTTTTGGATGGATAAAATAGAAGTTTTTGGAAAGGCGTTGAATAAGCCTAAGGGATTATCAGGCTCTAGTGCCCCAATTCCAGAACCTTTCGGGGGAATTCCTTCTGGTGTGTTTGCAGTATTTGCAGTTGTTATTCTTACTTTAGCACTTGCATCATATACTCCAGAGGATGATAATAATTTTACACAAAATGGTTTGACATCATCACAATCCAGTTATCTTGAAAATATTTTATCAGATAGATCACGTTCATCACCTACTTTGTCTTCTTATGATACTTGTGGTTTTCTTGAAATGGATTTGAAAGAGCATTTGAAAGAGGAAATGCGCGTTACTCTTGGTACTGATTCTTACTATTATCGAGGAGGTTGGATTGAAGACGATATAATGTTTGTAGATGATGCCGTTATGGAAATGGATGGTGCAACTTCAGCAGCAGATTCAGCACCTTCTTCAGGTGGTTCTCCAAAAAATTCACCAGGAGGTGAGCAGGGAGTTGATTTTTCAGGAACAAATAATCAAGAACAAGGAGTAGATGAGGCAGATTTTGTCAAAACAGATGGTTCCTATATTTACATGTTGAATAGAGGCTACTCAGATTATGGTATATACCCTTCAGGTAAATTACATATTCTTGATATTCCGGAAGTAGGAAATATATCTTATTTATCAAATATATCTATAGAAGGCCGTCCGACTGAGATGCTTTTAGTTGATGATAAAGCAGTCGTTTATTCTAGCGTTCAAATTTACAGTTATTACGAAGAAAAACATCCTCTTGATAAGGTTGTTAAAAAGGAAAGAAAAGCTCCAATTTCTATTGGTAGTTCTGGAGAATCTGTTGATAGTTCTGAAGAATCTGTTGATAGTTCTGAGGAATCTGAAGATATAATTATGGATTATGATTATGGATATTATTACAGAACAACTTCGTTTACTAAATTAACAGTTTTGGATTTAACTAATAGAAGTTCACCCCAGATTTCTAAAGAATTGTACATCGAAGGAAGCTATCAGACAGCACGTGAATCTGAAGGTACTGTTCGTATGGTTTCTTACGGTTGGATGGAAATTGATGGATTGAAAACATGGTTAGATTTTTCAGACTACAGAACATATTGGGACCTTGATTGGGATAGTCCAAAAAGAGAGCAAATATGGATGGAAGTTATGAATGAAACTATCGAATATAATGATAAGGTAATTGACCAAACACCTTTAGATGATCTTTTACCAAGAATCCATGAGAAATCTGGAGAAGAGATTCTTACTCATAAATATACAGAATCTGAAGAAGGTAATTGTCAAAATTTTGCAGCTGCTTCAGATGGTACAGGACAAGGTATAACTTCTATCATGACTCTTAATTTATTAGAGGAAAATTTTAGTTTTAATGCAGATCACATTCTGAGTAATTGGGCCACTGTATATGCTTCAGGTAGTGTAATGATTATGGCAGAAGCTTCCCAAAGTTCATGGTGGTTCTGGGGTGATGAAGTTTCTGATTTTCAAGAGATGACAAATCTACACGTTTTTGACATTTCAAATCCAGGTCAAACAGATTATATCGCTAGTGGAAGAATAAATGGTACAATTCAAGATCAATTCTCTTTGTCTGAGCATAATGGAAATATCCGTGTTTGCTCTACTACTGGACAATGGGGAAGATGGTGGATGGATGACCCAGAACCAATGCTAAGTCATGTGTTTGTTTTAGGATTAAATGCAGATGAAACAGAATACGAAATAATTGGAAAAGTAGGTGATATTGCACCAGATGAGAGCATATGGTCCGCAAGATTTATTGGAGATAAGGCATACATTGTAACATTTAGAAATATAGATCCTTTATGGACTATAGATTTAAGTGAACCAACAAATCCTAGGATAATAGGAGAGTTAAAAATTCCAGGTGTTTCTACATACATTCATCCCGTAGGAGACACACATCTTCTTACAATAGGAATTGCTGGTGATGATGAGGGATTAGACTGGGGCGTTACCCAAATTTCTTTCTTTGATGTTAGTAATTTTTCTAATCCAATTCTTGAGAGTTCATTAAAATTAAATCCAGCACCAAATGGGGATAATGGATGGTCGTATTCCCATAGTGAAGCTACATATGAACACAAAGCATTCCAGTATTGGGAAAATGATGGATTATTGGCCATTCCGATGTCAACTAACAGATGGTATCAAGATACGATAGAAGAAGATGGTAAGATGTACCATTATTACGGATATGAGTACATATCTAAACTAATGCTAATCAATGCTACACCAAATAAACCATTGGAAATATATAATGAAAATATCGATCATTCCTCATTTTATGGTTCAAGATATTCATGGGATAGTCCTGATATTAAGCGTAGTATATTCATGGGCGGAGGAGATTACATTTACGCAATTAGTGAAAAGGCAATTACAGCACACAATCTAGTTACCATGGAAAAAACAGGTTTCACTGAGTTACCTTCAAATAATAAACCAATTTACGAACCATATTATTACTATGAAGAAGTAGAAGAGGAACCACCAACTGAAGAGGAAGAATCACGTGCATCATGTGAGAATCAATTAATTGAGGGAAGGTGGGTGCTTTCAGAATTAGGTAATACACTTTATCAGTTTGAAGATGGTCTAAGATATACTTTTTACATGGTAAATGGTACTTTTGGTGACGTTCCACTTCCAAGTACTAATCCTTATGAGGTGGATGGAGAAAATATTACGATAGATCTTCATCATGACAACTTAGCCATGTACAGAATGAATTTCTCTTGTGATGGACAAATGGTTCAATTATATTATAATGATAATTATAGCAGCGATCTCATGAAATCTCTTTACGGTGAGTATCATAGTACACTCTACAGAGAAACTTATTTTTTTGAAACACTTGAAGAATTAGATGATGAAGATGAAGCCTCTACAGAGGAAGAGTCTTCTTAGTCTATCAATTTATTGAGTTCAGAAATAATTAAAGAGAATGAATTTTCTAACACGTGGGAATCTTCTACTTCAATTAGTCTTAGATTGTTTCCAGAACGTTTGATGTAATCTTTACTGGCACTTATAGGTACAATTTCATCAGTAAATGAGTGAATTATGGTTACAGGAAAGTTAATGGGAGCTATTAACTCCTCAGGTTTGTCATTAGGTGATTCTGGTAAATGCAATGCGGGGGCAAGTAATAGCATTCCGTTCACATTTCCAGAATATTTCTGAGCAACTAGCGCACATGCTAATCCTCCATAGCTTGATCCTACAAGAGTTACATTCTCATTTGAAACTAGGTTGCTTAGTAATTCAACCCTTTCCTCCAATTCCATGTCATTAAAGTCGGGTGAATTTATCTTAATTCCGCTATCTCTTATGGCTGTAACCTTACTCCCGTTTGGATTTCCCCATAATCCATGTGCCCAGATAATCATACTACCCTAAACGCAGTCGATATAATATACAATCCTTAATGGGTACTAATGTCTCCAACATATTCAGAGTATCTGAGATTAGAGGAGTTGCTCAAGTTACAAACAGGAGTTGAGGGAGAAACCCGCAAGATTAGTAATGACGAACTTCATTTTATTTTAGTTCATCAAAACTTTGAATTATGGTTTAAATTAGTAATAAATGAATTGACCTGTACTAGAGATATTTTATCTTCAGAATATGTAGAAGAGACTAAACTTCCTCAGGCCGTGCATCATATGCATAGAGTGATTGAGACTTTCAAGCTTATGTCTCAGCAGTGGCGTGTTATGGAAACTTTAGAACCTCAAGATTTCCTTAATTTTAGAGATGAATTAGGCACGGCTTCAGGCTTTGAATCTTTTCAAATGAGAGAAATGGAAGCATTGATGGGCTCAAAGTGGATTGATGGTAAATTGGCTGGAAAACCAGAAAGTGGTAAATCATTGTATGATGTGACATGTGACTGGCTTGAAAGAACTCCTATCCAAGGCTCAGTTTACACTTCCAAAGATGATGAAACACAAGTCAATATGTTTATTGATGAGTATTTAGAATCTCACAAAAAAGTATATCCCGACACAAATAAAGAAGCAGTTCAATTTTTTGAAGCAGAACAATCTCTACGTAGAATGCGTGCAGGTTTAGTGTTTATAGAATCTTACCGTGAGCTTCCTCTTTTAGCTTGGCCACGTAAATTAATTTCTACTTTAATTGAATTAGAACAATCAATGATTCTGTGGCGTACGTCTCATGCAAGAATGGTTGAGCGCATGATAGGGAGAAGAATTGGTACAGGAGGTTCATCTGGTGTTGATTATCTGGATATGACTACCAAGTATCGAGTCTTTGTAGATTTATGGGCAGTTCGCAGTATTTTGATTAAAAAAGAGGCTCTGCCTGAATTAAAAAACAAAGAATTTTATGAGTTTAGAGGTGAGTAGTTGATTAATTTAAAGGGAAAAAGGGCGCTAGTTTGCGGAGGAACAAGTGGTATTGGGAAATCTACGGTTGATTCTCTTAAGGAAAATGGTGCAGATGTAGTTGTCCTATCTAGAAGTGCCTCCGGAGATAATACGATTTCTTGCGATCTTGAAGATTTAGACACCCTTAGAGAATTAGTAACTAAAGAAATTGAAGAAAACGGAAATTTCCAAATTTTAATTAATAATTCAGGCGGCCCTCCTTCTGGACCGATAATTGAGGCTCAATCTCACGACTTCGAAAAGGCATTTCTCAGGCACGTTCTAGCTTCTCATACTTTAGTTCAGCTGCTTTTGGAAGGTATGAAATCATCAAATTATGGCAGAATAATAAATATTATTTCCACTTCAGTCAAAGAACCGATCCCAGGTTTGGGAGTTAGCAATACAATCAGAGGTGCTGTGGCTTCATGGTCAAAAACATTGTCTAAAGAATTACCGCCTCAAATTACTATCAATAATGTGCTACCTGGTTTCACAGATACAGAAAGACTTACTGAACTGAAAAAAACCCTTTCAAAGCAAAGAGGCATAAGTCAAGAAGAAGTTGAAAATGCATGGCTAAGCACAGTTCCAGAAGGTCGTTTAGCAGATCCTTCTGAATTAGGCCAAGTAGTAGCTTTTCTTTGTTCATCTGGAGCTAGTTTTATTCGAGGGACAAGCATTCCGGTAGATGGTGGAAGGACAGGTTCAATATAATGGATTTTGACATATTTCTTTCTATTTCTCAAACACCAGTAGATGGAGTCATGCCAGACGAAAATACGATGTATACTAATTTTTTTGAACAACTTGAATCTGCAGATAAGTTAGGTTTTGGTACAGCCTGGGTTGCTCAGGCTCATTTATCTACTGAAGTTCAGAAAAATAATAGACAACCGGTAGTTCCTCATTGGCAGGGGGAAGTTGGACTTTGTACAGATTTTTTCCAACTAGCACATCTAATGTTTTCTAGAACAAAAGACATTCACGTGGGTTCCGCAGTTATGAGTCTATTAACTCACGGTGGGCCTGTTGGAATTGCTGAAAGAGTTGGAGCTTTTTTGGCACTTCATGGCCTTGATGAAAATGAGAAAAGGAAGTTAAGGATAGGCTTTTCAGCAGGTAGATTTGAGTTTATGGCTAGACCATATGGTATTGTTCCAAGAGATATTGTGGAGGAAGCCGCTTGGCCAGCATTAAGAGGTCAAATTTTTGCAGAAGCTTCTGAGATTTTCTTGAAGCTACTTAATGGAGAAATTGTGAATAGTAAAGATATTAGAAAAACAATTCTTACAAGATCAAATTTCCGTAGTGATGGAGATTGGGTTAAAGTTCAAGAAGCCATTATGAAACGTGATTCACTCACGAATGCCCCAGATGAAATTCATATTCCAAATAGATATGTTTTTGAAGACGTTAAAAATATTCCACAGTCTTGGAATAGAAAATTATTAGATTTAATATTAGGTTCCCATGATGCTAATCTTCAAAAAGAAGTTAACAAAATAAGACCAGTTAAAGTTTTCAACTTATCAATAACGCCTCCTGAAGTGATAGAGGCAACTCATGGTAGGATGGCTAAGCATTATAATTCTAAAGGTGGAAATTGGAAGCGAAATTATATGCCCAGAACTTTGATGATTTTTGTAAACGATGAGCCAAATTTATCTGACGTTGAAAGAACTGAAGCTGCAAAAAAAGAAGCTAAAAATTCACTAAGTTCATACTGGGGTGCTTTAGAAGGAACAATAGATCCCAATAAGGTTTCAAAAGCTGCAGATAATTCAGTTATTGGTAACGTAGAAGAAGTGGCACAGCAAATAGCCGAACGTTTTCATCCAGATGATTGTATTATGACTTGGTTTGATTTCTTTAATCATGATAGTCCTCGAGTAGTAAGAAACATGGAAGCTTTCATGAATAAGGTTGTACCTCGTGTTGAGGAATTAATAAAATGAGCCACCCTACAGAAATTAAAGAATTGTATCCAAGTAGTCCCTTAGGAGATACTGAAGGAGATATTCCGACGGGCAGAGATGTTGAATGGGAACCCTTAGTTGACTATAGAAGAAATGGAGTCAGTGAAACAACAATTCATGGCGCTGTAGCTTGGTATAGTGGAGGAAAAAACATTCACAGTTTTGGTGGAAATGTTCTTTGTTATGGCCGTTCAATGATGAAGCCTTTAATGTTGAAGGTTTTTAACGAAGAATTATCCGATTTAAATTGGGATCAAAAGGCAATTTCAGTGGCCAGCCATAATGGTACATCAGAGCATGTTAAGGCAGCTCAGTCTCTACTTCCTCAATCAGACTGGGGATTAATGCAAACGCCCTTAGATTTGCCCCTAGTTCAATTTGGTAGGCAGGTCCGAAGAGCAAGGCGTTGGTATTCAAATTCCTCAGGTCAACACGCTGCAATACTCCTTGGTTGTAGGCGTAAAGGATGGAATAGGGCAGGTTATACCTTACCCAGTCATCCATTTTTCTTTGCATTTTTAGAGGAAATAAGACATTTTTTAGGGAAAGATTGGAATCCACAAAGAATAGCGCGTGATGGTGATGGTTTTCCTACTTTGTCTAATACAGTTAACGAGTTAGCAGCCTGTTATGCTGGCTTAGCAAAAGAAAAAGATGAAAACTGGATTTGGGAGGCCATGACGAAAAATCCAGACTTGGTAGGTGGTTTCAATAGATTAGATACCACGATTATCAAAACTTGTAATGGTAAAGTAATTGCTAAGGAAGGGGCAGACGGTCTATTAGGTCTTTCGATTATTCACGAGGATTATCCTGAAGGTCTTGGAGTAGTAGTCAAGATTGCTCACGGCTGGAATCCTCAAGCCACATGGTATGTAGCAAGAGGAATATTGGGCGTCTTAGGAATGGAATTAAGAAATCCTTACCCTCTTAGAAGGCAGAAGGCATTCTTGGTTCCAGGTGTTGTTCCAGATAAATATTTAGAAAAATTAAAGGATATTCCAACATGGGATGAATGGGATCCAGATAACGATCGTTGGTACTTTAATCCTGAGGATTACAAGAGTACAGAATGATTTTAGTTCGAAACTATGTTAACGGAATATTTGTCGATTCCAAAGAAACGATTGAAGACATAAACCCAGCAACCAGTGAAGTCATAGCCACCATTCCACGCTCAAATTTAAATGATGTAAACGAAGCTGTTTTGGCAGCAGATAAAGCGCGTGATAATTGGAGTAGTCTTTCACTAGATGAAAGAAGAAAATGGTTAGAAAAAATAGCAAATGCACTGGAGGCACGTTCGGAAGAAATAGCTAAACTTGAATCATTAGATACAGGTAAACCAATTAAGATAGCAAGAGCAGTTGACGCTTCAAGGTCAGTTGCAAATTTCCGTTTCTTTGCCGAATTTAGTAAAGATTTTCACGAACAAAAGTTTTTGATGGAGGATGCCATAAATCATGTAATTTTTAAACCAGTAGGAATAGCTGG
>JAPOKN010000034.1 GCA_029977605.1 Methanobacteriota archaeon | reverse complement strand
TTTTCTTCTAAAACCCAATTACCAGTGACTGAGTGATCATCAGATGAGACAATGTTAGAAACTATTCTACTGGACGGCCCACTGAATGTCATCATCCACATTCGTGTCATGTAAAAAGCAGTCATTCCTGCTGTAATTAATGCCATAAACCAGAGTCCACCGAAAATGCCTTCATACTCAGCATTATAATAAACTGCAACAAGAAGCTCATCTTTAGACCAGAATCCTGAGAAAAAAGGAACTCCAGCAATCGATAATACTCCTAAACCCATAGTTAGAGAAGTAATCGGCATTTCTTTTCTTAGTCCACCCATTTCTCTCATATCTTGAGTATGTACTGCATGAATAACTGCACCAGAACCCAGAAACAACAAAGCTTTGAAAAAAGCATGATTCATTAAATGGAATAGACCGGCCATATATCCTAATGAACTACCTGGATCTAGACCTGAATCTGTGGAATGCCAGAATGCCCAAGCCCCGGCGCCTAACCCCAGAAACATGTATCCTAACTGAGAAATAGTTGAATAGGCTAGAACTCTCTTTATGTCGTTCATAACCATAGCCATGCTAGCGGCAATCAAGGCAGTCAAGCCTCCGGTAACTGCAATATACAATGCAGTGTCAGGACTGTGAACAATCAATGGAAATGCCCTTGCAACTAAAAAAACACCAGCTTTGACCATAGTAGCTGCATGGATTAATGCTGAAACAGTGGTAGGACCTTCCATAGCATCAGGAAGCCAAACATGTAAAGGAAACTGTGCAGATTTACCAACGGAACCGCCAAATAAACACAAAGTTGCCCACTTAACTTCTTCTAAATTGGCCATAAGAATTTGTGGATCTGCAAATAATTCAGAGTATCTCAAAGTACCAAAAGTATTATAGAGGATAACAAGGCCGAGAAGTAAAAATACGTCACCAACTCTTGTAACTAAAAAGGCTTTTTTTGCTGCTGATGCTGCGGAAGGTTTTTCGTACCAGAATCCAATCAATAAATAAGAACAAACGCCCATTAATTCCCAAAATATAAACATCAAAAGGAAAGAGTTGGCAACAACTAAACCATACATTGCAGCTATAAACAAAGATATTTCTGCAAAATATCGTACACGACGATCTCCTTGATCATCCATATAACTGATAGAGAAAAGAACGACCAAATAGGAAACTACACCGACAACTAAAAGCAACAAGCCTGCAAGCGCATCAATGTAAGTACCAAATTCAAAAGAATATGTAGAACCACTAAACCAGACTCTTGTTGATTCTACGTAAGAACCACTTGCTGTACCATTAATAAATAAATCATAAGCAATAGCCAATGAAAACACGGAGGAAAAGCTAACACCAAAAAGAGCTATTGACCCTCCCTTTTCAGAATCTTGAAGACCAAATAAAAGAATTAAGGCAAAAGAAACTAAAGGAAAAACAGGAATCATCCATGAGTAGTGAACTGGAGACTCTGATGAAGTAAAGAGTAGATATGCTAAGAAGAAGATGGCAAAAGTAAAGAATAATCCAATTTTGTTTAATAATGCTTTTGGAATACTTTTAGTTTCTCCCATAAATTACCACCTAAGCCTGTTAAGTAAATCAAGTTCTATTGTATCTCTCTGTTTAAACAGACTGAGAAGAATTGCCAAGCCAATGGCAACTTCAGCTGCTGCAATAGTAGTAATGAATAAAGCAACAATTTGTCCTGTTAAATCGTGATAATATGTCGAAAAGGCAACAAAATTAATGTTTGCTGCGGTGAGCATAATTTCAACAGACATCAAAACTACAATTGAATTTTTGTTTCTAATAACACCATAAGCTCCGATCAATAATAGAATTGAAGAGAAAAGAATAAAGTGGATAGGATCAATCATCTTTTTCCTCCCTTGCTAAGAAGACACCAGCCTGAAGTGCTACAACCATCATTACTCCAAGAAGAAGAAAGGGAACCTCCCAATCATTAAAAAGCATAAATGCCAGAAACTTTGTTGTACCAATGCGCAAATCACTCTGTGAAGAAGACTCTGAACTAAAACCTAAATCATCAACTGCAAAAACCGACCAAGTATATTCTTTACCTTCTACAAAATTGGAATATTCATATACAGTTTCAGAGATATTTTTAGCCTCGTGGATTATAGGAACATCTCTATCTTCATCGTCAAATTCGCGAATCTGAATTGTATAAGTTACTCCTATCTTATCCCAATCAAGAGTAATCTTTGAAGAAGTATCGAGTTGATGTTCATCAGTTTTAATAAGTTCCGATATATTAGAACCTGCCATTCCTGTATAATAAACTGAAGAAGTGTAATTACCTACTTTCAATCGGGAACTTGTCGTAGAATTAAATTCAGTCAGGTTAGTTTCCAAAACTATTTGATCTTCCGAATCAAGAATAACCGCGCGGTAGGTAACTGCTACAGCATTCCAGTCAAAAGTTAAAGAATCATCATAGTGGTGATAATTATTTTCAGGGAAATTGATAGATGGTGAACAACCAGTGGGACAAGTAGTTGATGCTGGTTCTGTGATTTTCAAATTAGACCAGGGAACCATAGCTATGGAAACAACAACATAAAGAGCAAAAATGATAACGAAAGCATCTCTAAACCATATTGTTGTTCGACTAGGCACTCTCTCCTCCCTTCAAAGTTCTCTTAGTTAACATAATTCCAAATATTATCACAACAGAAATAGCACCTACGTAAACTAACACTTGAATAACTGCTAAGAATTCAGCATCAGCCAAAATAAATAGACAGGCAGTTAGAAGAAAAACCGCTGAAAGCCAAACAACTGCGTGCACAATATCATTTCCATTGACAACTGCCCAAGCAGAAGCCAAAATTAGTGATGCAATGATCCAGAACAAAACTACAATCATTTCCATGGACTAAGCCTCCGACTCTGGTACTGGAATTGTAAGGCCACTGGAACTTGAATTAGATATAGGTTCCATGTGTAGACATGAAGCTGGACATACTTTAACACAAGTTGAACAACCAATGCATATTGTATAATCAAAGTAGGGATTTTCAATATTTCTTACTTTACCACTCTTTAGTTCTTTATTGACAGCACCTTCATCCATAATTATACAATTAGTTGGACAATTATCAACGCATTTACTACAGCCAATACATGTCTCAGAATTAAGAGCTGGAGATTCCATCATAAAATTTGTTAATGGTAAAGTTGGCGATTCTTCTAAATCCACCTTCATTGAACGGGCTGGATAAATCAAAGCTTCTCGATTTGTATCTGCCAATTCATAAAAGTCAGTCATAGTCATAGCGCCAGTTGGACAATAATCTTCACAGAAACCACAGAACATACAGTGACCAAAATTAATGGCAGGCCTCTCCGCTTTATTTTTCTTTTTAGCTACATGAGAACCGTACCAAGCTTTGTCTTGTTCTTCTTCAGAAAGATCAACAGGTTTCATCTTCAAACATTTATTTGGACAGACTTCACCACAGATTCCACACCCTATACACAAATCCCAGATAACTGCATTCATTCCCCTATAAGTTGGAGGTGGATCTCTTTTTTCAAGCGGGTACATGACCGTTGTAGGTTTGCCAAAAGTGGACTTGAAAAACTGTTTGAGAGTAACTTTCATTGGATTAACGAAAATGTCCATTAAACCAAGATTTTTCCTATCGGAAGCCATCAGAAGACCTCCGGAAGGTTAACTATGTCATCGAAGTAAGGATAAATTTCTACCATGAATATAACAATTAAGATATTAATTAAGGATAGGGGTAAAAGCTTTTTCCAACCTAATTCTAAAATTTGATCGGTTCGAATTCTTGGAACAGTCCAACGAATAAAAATCCAGAAAATAATAATTAAATAAACCTTAAGCAAAAACCATATTTCTGGAGGAACTGGCCATGGCCCTGCCCAACCACCTAAAAACAATATTGTGGCGACAGCGGCACCAGCGAAACCTCTAATATATTCAGCAGCTAAGAATAACATATATCTAATTCCACTGTATTCGGTAGTCCAACCTTCAACAAGCTCAGCTTCAGCTTCAGGCAAATCGAATGGAACTCTTTCTACCTCTGCAAGAATACATATCATAAAAACAATAAAACCAATAAATTGGGGAATAAAATTCCACATTGGCAATCCAAATAACCACGTAGCCTCTCTTTGTTGCTCAACAATATCAACAGGATTGTAAGAACCTGCTAAAAGAAAGACTCCTGCCATACTAAGAAGAAGTGGAATTTCATAGGACATTAGTTGTGCAGCTGAACGCATTCCGCCAATCATTGAATACTTGTTATTGGATGCCCAACCAGAAGTCAGGACTCCAATAGGGGCAATCGAAAAGGCAGCCATAATTACCATCAAACCTGCAGGAGCTGCAGAAGCTGCAAAACGATCGGAAAGAGGAAATAATACTAACAAAAATACTGATGATGAAATGAATATTATAGGACCCATGGAAAATAAAAATTTATCAGCTTTGTTAGGAATAATCAATTCTTTAGTAATTGCCTTAATTCCGTCCGCCATGTTCTGGATTATACCTATTCCACTATAATTGCCTTTGAATCTCCACGTGGGCGCTTCACCTGCTAAATCTTCACCAAGCTCTCTAAATGCCCTTAAAGAAAGCATAGGCCCTCTTCGGTCTTGTATGCGAGCTGCAATTTTTCTCTCTAAATGAATTACAAGAATTAAATTTGTCATACCAACAGCAAAAGCAATATTTACTGCATAGATCCAAGCTAATGTAACAATTCCTCCTTCACTGGCAAACCAATCTGCCAAGTCACCAGCTGGATAACTGAATGGAGGAAAAAGATTCCTTTGGAATTCAAGAATTGGAACAATAAATTTTTCTGCTGTCAACTCAGCCATAGTCTTACACAAACCAAATAGTGTCATTTGTCTGTTTCTCCTATGCAAATATCAATGCTGCCCATAATGGCTGGAATGTCAGCTAACTTGTAGCCTTTAAGATAGTGTGGACAGGCTGATATTGTTGTAAACATCGGACTTTTTATTTTCCATCTATAAGGCCTGTCTGAACCATCCCCAACGAGATACATTAATGCTTCTCCTCTAGAATCTTCAGTCCTTCTAAAAGCTTCACCTGAAGCTCTAACAGGAACACGTGAAGACATAGTTGGACCTTGAGGCATTTTCTTAAAACAATCTCGTATGATTCTAACAGATTCTTTCATCTCATCAATTCTAACCATATATCTACTGAAACAGTCACTATATCCGGGACCTGCCTCTCTTGTACAAATATCCCAATCAACTTCTTCATAAATCTCATAGGTGTCTTCCACTCGCAAATCGTGTTTAATACCACAACCTCTCAAATTGGGGCCTGTTATTCCCATATTCATAGCCTGAGTGCCTGTAAACTTGCCAACGTCTTCAGTTCGCATTCTAAAAATTTTGGAATTTTCAAATAAATCTGCATATTCGTCAAGCCTTTGTTCGAAAAGTTTCAAAATTCTCTCAGTCTTCTGTTCGAAACCATCAGGTAAATCTCTCTTAACTCCACCAATTCTCATATAATTGTAAAGTAAACGACTACCACTAGGAAGCTCTAGTAAATTCAAAAACAACTCACGGTCTCTCCAAAAATAAAGTGCACCTGTAATATGTCCTAAATCTGGCATGTAAGCTCCAGCCCACATTAAATGGGATGCTAATCTTTGTAACTCAAGCATGATTGTTCTAATATATTGAGCCCTTGTGGGAACCTCAACTTCCATTAATTCCTCTACTGCAAGAACATAACTATGAGTCCAAGTTGTTGAACTAGCATAACAAAGCCTATCTGTTAAAGTAGTATTCATGAAATATTTTCGCCTTTCACCCATTTTTTCAACAGAACGATGCAAGTATCCAAGTTCGGGATCTGCGTCAACTATAGTTTCTCCATCAACTTTAACTTTTAATGTCCAGAGACCGTGAGTCATAGGGTGTTGAGGGCCCATACTAATCCACATTTCGGCCATTACCACTCCTCCTCGTGTATTTCATACACGTAATCTTTTCTAAGAGGATGTCCAGCAAAACCTTCGGGTAAAAGTACCCTACGAAGATCTGGATGTCCTATAAAGTAAATACCCATTAAATCAAAAGCTTCCCTCTCATGCCAATTGGCACCAAACCACAAATCAGATACTGAATCAATAGAAGGCGAATCTCTCTTAAGATGAATATGTATCTCTATCATGGCTGACATTTTAGTATCATCAACTGTTAACTCTCCACTCAAACAAGATAAGTGATAAACTAATTCGAAATCTGGTTGATTGTCAACTGCAGTGATTAATGAACAGTGTTCGAAATAAAAATCTTCTTTAAGCTTAGTAAAACATGCTTTTGAAACTGCTTTTTCTAAATCGATTTTAATTACATTCTTACGAATAAGAGAAAGATTTGAAACACCTTTAATTGCTTTTAACTCTTTCTGCAAATCCTTGAAATTCATAATTAATCTCGCCTTAAGAACATACCTGGCTCTTTTTCACGTATTTTCTTTTGTAAAGTAAGAAAACCGTGCATTAATGCTTCAGGCCTTACAGGACAACCTGGAATGTAAACATCTACTGGCATGAATGTATCGGCACCAGCTACAACAGAATAAGAATCCCAATATGGACCACCTGAAATGGCACACTCTCCCATCGCAATAACCCACTTAGGCTCAGGCATTTGCTCATACAATGTCTTCAATTTAGGCCTTAATTTTTCACAAACAGGGCCATTAACGATAAGAACGTCACACTGACGAGGAGAAGAACGATAAACGAGACCTAATCTATCTATATCGTGATCAGGAGCAGAAGCCTGCCCCATTTCAATCGCGCAGCACATAATACCGAAGTGCAGCGGATGAGGCGAAAACCTTTGAGCAAAATTGAAAATGGGACGCGTTACACGATCAACAACTTCTCTCATTCCTGTAGCTTCAGATGCGTTGTAAACTGCGTCATCAATCCATTTCAACAATTGATCAGAACGCAAGGCAAGCCAGTCACCTGCAGGCCCATCTTCCATTATTTTCTCGCGATCTGTTGTCTTGGAGCCGAGACCTCTCCTCAATTCAGGGTTACCACGTATTCCTTTAGAGCTCATATCCATATCACATCCTCTTTTCTAAAAGCATACCATAGTCCAAGAAGAGTTATCAGTAAAAATAACATCATTATGACTTTTGCAGAAACTTGAAGCGTTAGATAAACTTGAACCCAAAGAATCAAAAAAACTACAACTAAATCAAACACAACAAATAAAATTGCAAACATATAGTATTGAAAGTGAAACTGGATATGAGCTTCACCAACTGGTACTTCACCACACTCATAAGTCGAATTTTTTAGAGCATTTTCATTATTAGGGCGGAAGAATCTTCCCGCAAAGAATGTCAAGATAGGAAACGATAGCGCTATAAGCGCAAAAATACCTATCGGAACGTACTCATGTCCAAGCACATCTACCCTTCTGTATATCCCTATTAAAAGCGTTCGGGCTAATGCCAAAAAAAAATCCATAATAAAGCATAACTAGACATCTTCCCATAATTGTGTCAGAATGACTAAAGATTACAAAAGAATTACAACTAACGTTCTTCAGGAAATGAAAGACAATAATGAAAAAATATCAATGTTAACATCATATGACTTCACTCTAGCTAAAATAGTTGACAGAGCAGGAATTGATGTCATTTTAGTTGGAGACTCTGCATCAAATGTAATGGCCGGTCACGAGACAACTTTACCAATAACTTTAGATCACATGATTTATCATGCTAGTTCAGTAGTCAAAGCTGCTAGCAGGGCTTTAGTCGTGGTTGACTTACCATTCGGTTCATATCAAGGTGATTCCAAAAAAGCACTAAGATCATCAATCAGAATAATGAAAGAGTCTGGTGCTCATGCTGTAAAACTAGAGGGAGGAGATGAAATAATTGATTCAGTGCAAAGAATACTTACTGCAGGAATACCTGTAATGGGACATTTAGGACTCACTCCACAATCGATATATAAATTTGGAACTTACACTGTAAGAGCTAAACAGGAGGCTGAAGCTGAAAAACTAATTGAAGATGCAAAATTATTACAAAATGCGGGATGCTTTGGAATTGTTTTAGAAAAAATACCTGCAGATTTGGCCAAAAAAGTCTCAAATAAACTAGAAATACCAATAATAGGTATAGGAGCCGGTAACGGAGTTGACGGACAAGTCCTTGTTCTACATGACATGCTGGGAATGACACATGAATTCAATCCCAGATTTCTAAGAAGATATCTTAATCTATACGAAGACATAAATCGAGCTGTTAAAAATTACGTTGATGACGTAAAGAATCAAGACTTTCCGAATAAAAACGAAGAATATTGAATACTCATAAACGAGTACTTACTCATTTTATTTAATGCATGCCCTAATGGAAAAGTGTGAATACAAAAATTATCATAAACTGTGCAATGTCTGCAGACGGAAAAATTGCACTTCCTGATAGGAGTCAAATTAGGCTTTCTAACAATGAAGACATGGAAAGAGTTAACAAATTAAGAGAAAAATCAGATGCTATTCTTGTAGGAATCGGGACTGTAATTGAGGATAATCCAAGACTAACAATCAAGAACAATAAAAATTTATCCACAAATCCAGTCAGAGTTGTTCTCGATACTAATGGCAGAACTCCACTAGATTCAAATGTACTAGATGATAACTCTAGAACAATAATAGCTGTAGGAAATCATTTTACTGGAGAAATCCCAGGTAATTCGGAAGTTATTAAATGTGGAAACAAACAAATAGACATCGAATTACTAATGGAAAAACTACACGAAAGAGGATTAAAGAATATATTGGTTGAAGGGGGCGAAAACGTACTTTGGTCTTTCTTAAATCAGAACTTATTTGATGAGATTAATATTTTTGTTGCAAGCCTAATTGTTGGTGGGGAGAAAACACCAACCGTAGCAGGAGGAACTGGTTTTACAAACAAGATTGATACTTTGCAACTAAAATTGAAAGAAGCTGAAAAAATTGGAAATGGAATTTTATTAAAATATTGTAAAAAATAATCATAAAAAGGGTGACTGAATCATAGTAATAATGCGAGTAGCAGTTTTAGCTTCTGGAAGAGGTAGTAATTTTCAGTCTATAATTGATGCCTCTAATGAGAATAAGTTACCTAATTGCAAAATAGAACTACTCATTGTAAACAAAAAAGAAGCATATGCTGTGGAGAGAGCGAAAAAACACAATATTGCCTACAGGATTATAGAATCAAAAAATAAAAAAAGAGAAGATTTTGATCATCAAATGCTAGAGGTTCTAACTAAAAAAAAAATTGAAATAATCGTTCTGGCTGGATTTATGCGAATACTGTCTAAACCTTTCATCACAAGATACAAAAATCGAATCATTAACATTCATCCTTCTCTACTACCGTTATATCCTGGAGCTCATGCCCACAGAGACGTTATCCAATCTGGAGCGAAAGAAAGTGGCTGCACAGTTCATTTTGTAGATGAAGGAATAGATACTGGACCTATCATAATGCAAAAAGCTATAACCATAGATAAAGACGACAATGAAGAAACTCTAGCAGCAAAAATATTGCCACTAGAACATCAAATATTTCCGAAAGCTCTACATCTTCTAACTTCTAAAAAATTGGAGATAAACGAAGGTAAAGTGACAATTAAGTCCGACTAATACTTTAAATACGGCACAGTCTGGCCGCCAATCTGACTTTAAGAAAGACTATGACAAAGAAGCAAATTTCAAGGAAAAGCAACTCAGAATTAGTCAAAACTATAGACGAGCTAAAGGCAGCATCAAGAAAAAATGATGCACCTATTTGGAAAAGTATTGCAAAGAAATTAGAAGGACCTAGCCGTAACTGGCCAGTTGTAAATGTAAGTAAAATAGAGTACAACGCTGCTAAAAATGGTAAAGTAGTAATCCCAGGTAAAATAATGGGAAGTGGTACACTAAGTAAGAAAGTCACAGTTTCAGCATATAGTTTTACAAGAACTGCAATTCAAAAAATTGAAAACGCAGGTGGAAAATGTATGATTTACAATGATTTTATTAAAAAGAACCCAACTGGAAAAGATGTAGTGGTGATTGGATAATGAAAATATTAGACGCAAGTGGTTGCATAATGGGAAGACTGGCAAGTCATGCTGCAAAAAGTTTACTTAATGGAGATGAAATACACATAATTAATGCAGAACAAGCCGTAATTTCAGGAAATAAAGACAGCGTCATGGGAGAATACATTGAAAAAAGACAATTAAATCATCCAAGAAAAGGACCATTCTATCCTAGGATGCCACATCTTATGCTAAAAAGGGCAGTTAGGGGTATGATTCCATACCAGAAACCACGTGGAAGAGAGGCATTCAAAAGATTAAGAGTTGATATAGGAAAACCTGCTTCAATTGATGAAAAAAATATTGAAACTGTGCAAAAAGCTCAAATGAATGATAATACTAAATATGTATCACTTGGTGAAGTATCGAAGATACTAGGAGCTAAATTCTAAAATGGCAAAAGTGATTCATACAAGTGGTAAAAGAAAAACAGCTATCGCACGAGCTACTTTCAAATCTGGAAAGGGTCGTGTTAGAATTAATAACAAGCCTGTTGAATTCTACCAGCCCGAATTAGCAAGACTGAAGATACAA
>JAPOKN010000025.1 GCA_029977605.1 Methanobacteriota archaeon | reverse complement strand
TTATGAATTCTGTTTCATATCATTCATGCTCTGCTCTTTACATCTGGCCATGGGGTTACAAAGATCAAGATCCACCTCATGAACTGTATATGGAGAATCAGGTCAAACCGTTAATGGATGTTACTGGCTACGGTAACTGGAAAGATCAGGGTGGTTACAAGGTATCTGGAGATATCAACGATTATCTATATGGAATGCAAGGTTCTTTCTCCTATACTGTTGAACTGAATCAATGTGGTAGCCAAGGTGGTTTAGAAAGTGGATTTCACGCAGATCCGTTGCTTATTAGACCAACAGTAAGGATGCATTTACTAACGAATATTTACTTCTTGGATGAATCTCAAAGAGCAAGAATAGGTCAAATGATTACATCCGATACAGGAAATTTAGGAATTGATACTATTAATTCACCTGATCAAACAATGATGCCAAAGCTAACAATTTTATCTAACAAAGATGCTGAAAAAGTCGGATTTGGTACAGATTCCAACGTGGAATTTGATGAAGATAAAATTTATTCAAACGATGATATCCTTGTCAAAGTTAGTGTTGAAAATACACAGTACTTGCTAAAAGATTCATTAAAATTGAAATATAGAAATGAAAAGATGCCTGACAACATATGGAATGAAGTACTAATGTCATGCGTAAGTGGATGTGATGTTAGAGATTACTCTAATAGCAATAACTCTGGAGGTGTTGTAATAAGAAATTCTGTATATCAAGCTGAAATTCCTGAAACTGAAGACTCTATGGATGTTCAATTTTACGCAGTAGGACAAGATTCAAGATTAGCAAATGCTTTCGGTGGAGGATTTGTATTTACTGGATACGGAGAAGCTGAACCTATATCTGTGTTTGTTGATGATATAATTGGATTTGGTAACCCATTTGTAGACTTTTTCGCAATGATATTTATGATGGGGATCCTCTACGGTGTCGTATGGGGGGGCTTGTACAAAGCAGTAGGTATTGCCACAGAAGCTGAAAAGAAAAAGGAAGGAAAGGTTACAACTGACAAACGTTCAAGAAAAGCCAAAAGGAGCTAGAAATGGCTGATGGAAAAGAAAGTGAACAATTCTCTTCAAGGTTAGGTCTAATCTTAACCACAATTGGAGCGGCTGTAGGAACTGGTAACATATGGAGATTCCCGAGAGAAGCTGCAGCTAATGGAGGTGGCGCTTTCATGATTGGTTGGCTGATCTTTTTATTTGCTTGGTCAATTCCCCTTTTGATAGCAGAATTCGCCATTGGAAAGAAAACTAGGCTAGGTACTGTTGGAGCTATGCGAGACATGGCTGGACGTAATTTTACTTGGTTGGGAATTTGGATGCTTTGGGTTGGTACAGCTGTAGGATTCTACTATGCTGTGGTCATGGGCTGGACAATACGATATTTCTGGATAGCCATTTCTGGAGAAATGAGTGCTGCTGATGATACTGCACAAACTCAAGCATTATGGGAAAATTTTATTTCTTCGCCCTTCGAAGTAATATTTTTCCAGTTAATAGCAGTGGGACTTTCTGCATTTATTGTTTACAACGGAATTAGCGGTATAGAAAGAGCCAATAAAATTCTGATTCCATGTTTAATTTCTTTCCTTGTTGTTGCTATGATTTATCCATTTTTCTTGAATCCCTCAGGAGCAATCATTGGTCTTAAATTTTTATTTATTCCTCAAACTGAATACTTGTTTAAGAGCGAAACATGGATTCGAGCACTTATTCAGTCTGCCTGGTCAACTTCAGCAGGATTTGGTATGGCTATCACGTACGCTGTCGCTATGAGGAAAAAAGAAGACATAGGTTTGAATGCTTTCTTGACTGGTTTAGGAAATAATTCAGTCTCCCTAATTGCTGGGGTTGCAGTTCTGAGTACTGTTTTTGCATTATCTGATTCGACTGCTGAAGGATTAGAAGCTGTTGAATCTGGTTCATCTGGCTTAACTTTCATTCATTTAACTGCTTTATTCGCATCAATGGGAACTGCAGGATGGATTATTGGTAGTATTTTTTTCCTTGCAATGTCATTCGCGGCATTAACTTCAATGGTTTCTACATTCCAAGCATGTGTAGTAAATTTTGTTGACATGGGATGGGAAAGGAAAGAAGCTGTAAGGTATATTGCTCTTGCTGTTGCATTAGCTGGAATACCTTCCGCAGTAAGCTTAGAATTCTTGGATAACCAGGACTTTGTTTGGGGAACTGGACTTATTGTATCTGGATTAATGGTTGCAGTTGTGGTTATGAGATTTGGAGTAAGCGACTTTAGAAATAATTTAATCAATACAAAATATGCAGATTTACAAATTGGAAAATGGTGGGAGTACATAATCAAATATGTCTTTCCTCTTGAATTTATTGCTGTTTTTGGATTTTTCATTTATGAAAAATTACAAGATCAGAGTAACTCGCCAATAGAAGGGATGGGGCTTGGTCTATTCACTATCATAACAATGGTATTACAATGGGCTATAATTTTAGTAATATTCATATTCTTCCTCAACAATAAGGTTGCCGATTCTGTAAAAAAAGGACCTGTTTCAGATGGAAACTTTGATGATGATGTTCTCGAAGCTGAATCTGTTTAAATTTACTTAAGTAGTTTAGATTTAGCTGCTGAAAATTCTGCGTCACTAAGCATTCCTTTATCCTTAAGTTCACCAAGTTTTCGTAACTTCTGCATAAGAATTTCTCTGCCATCCTGAACACCAGTTGTCTCTTTGAGATTGCTACCCCAATCTTGTGACCTATCTGCTCGTTTCTGAAGTCTAGAACCACATTTACCGCAAATCCTAAAATTTGCTGGAGATCTAGCTTCACATTTTTTACATACAATATGAAAATCATCGGACATGACTTCTTTTCTAGTATAATGATTAGCCTTATCTTCTTCCCCTGGCGGAATTTCATTATTAAAAACTACCTCACCTTCATTCGAATTAGGAAACCAATCTCTCCTTACAATTGAAAAAGTATCTCCTTCAATCGTATGATAGAAAACATCCATTCGTGTTATAGCCGATTCTCTAGAATTTGATTTCACCTCAAAATTAAGTACTATCTCTGAGTCAACTACTAATTCATCAATCATTGTTTTTCCCTTTGATTCTAAATTATCAAATGAAATATTTATAGAACGAGCCGAACCATTTCCACTATTCCGCAGAGATATTTCCATATCACACCAAGCGTCTCTTAGAGATGGACTCAATTGCGTAACAGATATTTCAAGAAATGGAAACTTAAATTCAGCTGATTTGTTGAGTACTTCATTTCTAGATTGCTCCTCTGAAGATAGCATTTTATTTTCTAAATTAACAGAAGAGCTAGTCACTCTCTTTCGTTTGATTTTACGGATTTTACGCTTAGTTCCAAAATCGGTAAAAGAGACTTTATCAACCACAATTCTGTAAAGAATAGGGGATTTTATACTTGTCTACTTTTCTTCTTCTACTTCTTCGTAATCTACATCGACAACATTATCATCTTCATTTGAATCTGAGTTATCGTCAGAGGACTCTGCTGTATCTTCATTCTTAGCCTGCTCTTCAGCTGCTTGCTGATAAGCCATCTCAGCTACAGCTTGTGAAGCTTGTTGAAAATCTTCGAAGGCCTTTTGCATAGACTCTAAATCATCTCCTTTCATAGCTTCTTTCAGTTTATCTTTGGACTCTTCAACTGAGACCTTAGTATTGTCGTCTACCTTATCACCAAGATCCTTGATTGCCTTGTCAGTAGCATATATGAACGATTCAGCCTGATTTCTAGTTTCGATTATCTCTCTAGCTTGCTTATCTTCATCTGCATATTGTTCAGCTTCTTTGACTTTTTGTTCGATTTCGTCATCGCTTAAATTAGATTTAGAAGTAATTTCTATTTTTTGTTCGTTATCAGTACCAAGATCTTTCGCTGTAACGTTCATCACACCATTTCGATCAATATCAAAACTAACTTCGATTTGTGGCACACCTCTGGCTGCAGGTGGTATTCCTACTAATTGAAATCTGCCTAGTGTATCGTTATCAGCTGCCATTGTTCTTTCACCTTGTAGAACGTGAATTTCTACTCCTGGCTGATTATCAGCTGCAGTTGAGAAAATCTTAGATTTATTAGTAGGAATTGTAGTATTTCTGTCAATCAAAGGAGTCATAACTGATCCTTCGGTTTCAATTCCTAATGTTAAAGGAGTTACATCTAGAAGAACTACATCCTTGATATCTCCTGCCAAAACTCCGGCTTGAATTGCTGCACCCATTGCAACACATTGCATAGGATCTACACCTCTCTCAGCTTTCCTACCTACAAATTTTTCAAAAGCTTCCTGTACTGTTGGCATACGTGTAGGACCTCCAACAAGAATTACCTTATCTACATCCCCAGGTTTCATTTTTGCATCCTTAAATGCCTGTTTTATCGGTTTTTCACATCTAGATATAACTGGACCAACTATATCTTCTAGTTTAGCCCTAGTAAAATCGTGCTCAAGATGCTTAGGTCCGCTAGAATCAGACCATATGTATGGCAAATTTATTGTCGATTTTAAAGTATTACTTAGTTCAATCTTTGCTTTCTCTGCAGCATCATGTAAACGCTGACGTGCCGCTTGATCGTCTCTCAGATCAATGCCATTTTCTTCCTTGAATAAATCTGCTAAATAATCTACCAAAGCATCATCCATGTCAGTACCTCCTAGATTATTATCTCCAGAAGTAGAAATCACATCAAAAACACCATTATCCATTTCCATAATAGTAACATCAAAGGTACCGCCTCCAAGATCTAAAACAGCTACAGTATACTCGCCTTCCTTATCCAAACCATAAGCTAATGCTGCTGCAGTTGGCTCATTAATTATTCTTTCTACTTTCAACCCTGCAATCTTTCCTGCATCTATCGTTGCCTGCCTTTGATTATCATTAAAGTAGGCTGGTACTGTAATTACTGCCTTTTCAATATCAACACCCAAGTGGGCTTCGGAATCTGCTTTGATCTTTTGAAGAACCATTGCGGATATCTCTTCTGGAGAATATTTTTTCTTTTTGATAGTTACTCTATGTTTTGTTCCCATCTTTCTCTTAATGTGCATTATTGTATTCTCAGGATTCAATACAGCTTGTCTTTTTGCAGGGTCTCCTACAATTCTCTCACCGTCTTTGGTAAATGCTACTACAGAAGGAAACATCTTCCCTCCAAATGTCGAACCTTCTGCTGAAGGTATGATTACAGGCCTACCGCCCTCTAGGTATGCAGCCTCAGAGTTTGTTGTGCCTAAATCTATGCCAATTATAACTTCTTTTGCCATTTTTTACTCACCTTTTTCTTCTTCTTGTTCTTTTTTTTCTTCTTTTTTGGATACTACTACCTTTGCAGGTCTTAGTAGCTCTCCTTCAAGTAAATATCCTGCTTGAATCACATCTACTATAGTATGAGGTTCAATATTTTCGTTAACTACTGTTGTTAAAGCCTCATGAAAACGAAAATCGAAAGGTTCATCAAGGGGATTAAATCTTTCAACTTTCATTGATTCTAAAAATGAACTTGTAAATTTTTGAATTCCGCCAATGCCTTCAACTGCACTGGCTAAATCAGGATAATTTGACTTAGAGGCCTTATCAATTAGTTCAACAACTTCAAGAAAGTTTAACACTGCTAAACCTTTACTCTTCAAATTTTGCTGCTCACGATCTCTGTCAATTCTCTTCTTAAAATTATCCAAATCGGCCATTGAACGTGCCAATTTATCTTTCACATCTTCCAATTCGTTCTTAAGAGTGGATAATTCATCGACTGGTTCATCCTCTGAAATAGGATGTTCCCCCTCAACATTTGCATTTTCAGTTTTTTCTTCTAATGTCATCAGTTATGAACCTAAGGTTGTTAACCTCTAATTCGAGTAAAAAGTCTCTATATAAAATTTCTCAATTACTTAAGACCAAATTTCTTCCGAGCCTCAGCAACTCTCTTTCTATATTCTTTAGGAAGTTGGTAACGTGCTATCTGCTCTATTTCAGTCCAATTCTTCTGAAATTCTCTCTTAGAACTCGTTGAAATTATCTCTTCAAATCTATTCATGTAATGCTTTGTTAACCAAAGATAGTATGCTGAAAAACCAAAAATGATCAAACCAAATATGAAGACAAATACATCATAATCTCCGATGGCTTCTAAAATCAAATCTGGAGATAATGAAGAACTAGAATAAAATTCACCCATCATTCCCACGTAAATCATGAATCCACTAATAATTGCAAACACTGAACTAACAGCTAGCATATGTTCTTGTAAAAATTTGTCTAAGTCTTTACGCCATTCACTTGCCATAATACAATCTATTAATCTATCTGTATAAAGATTACGCAAACAATAAAACACCTACTTTTATTCAAAGATTAATGAAAATAGCAAAAAGAATGGACCTTCTGGGTAGTGAAACTGCATTTGCCGTTTCTGCAGAAGCTTCTAATCTAGCTGCAACGGGTAAGAAAATTTTCCCATTCCATTTAGGAGATATTAACCTATCAACTCCAAAAAGTGTTGTCAAAGCTGCAAACAAAGCTATCGAAGAAGGCAAGACAGGATATTGTCCAGCCCCAGGAATTCCAGAATTAAGGAAAGCTTTGGCAAGAGATGTTGGTAATGCAAGAGGAATTACTTACGATATGGAAAATGTTTCTGTTCAACCGGGAGGTAAACCAAGTATAGGAAAATATATTGCTTCAATGATGGAAAAAGGAGATTCCGTACTATATCCTAATCCTGGCTATCCCATATATGAATCTCAAATTGAATTCTACAAGGGCATTGCCATGCCATATGGATACATCAATACTTCTGAAGGGCTAAAATTAGACTTTGATGCAATCGAGAAGGGTGTTAAAAATGGAGCGAAACATATTTTTTACAATAATTACAATAATCCTACAGGGGCATCTTCGTCAAAGGATGAAATTGAAAGACTTGCAAACTTAGTAATTGAGAATGATATGTTTCTTATTTCGGACGATGCCTATTTTGATACTCTATATGACGGTGAACCAAAATCCATAGCAAGTTATCCTGGAATGTACGAAAGAACTCTAACTATGTATACATTTTCCAAAAAATTTGCAATGACTGGATGGAGATTAGGTGCATCTATAGGTCCAAAGAAAATCATAGATCAAATAAACAGATTAAATGTCAACATGGAATCATGCACTACTCATTTTGTTCAGTATGCTGGTTTAGCTGGCCTTAATGCTCCAAACCAAGAAACTCAAGATATTTTGGATGTACTCAAAGGAAGAAGGGATGCTCTCGTTAAAATTCTGAATGATATAGAGGGTGTAGAAGTACACGTGCCTGAAGCTGGATTTTATGTTTTTCCAAAGATTACGAATTTACTTGAGAATACCGGATTTGACAGCGTCGAGGAGTTTAGAAAGGTAATACTAAAAGAAACTGGAGTCAGTTTTTGTGGACGTCACCACTTTGGAAGGCCATTAGAAAATGAGAAAGATTATTACATAAGACTAGCATTTTCCGGAATAGGCATGGATGATTTAAAGGAGGGGATGAAGCTTTTCAGAAAATGGATCGCTTCCAGTACTAAATAATGAAAAAAGCAATGTTCGGAGCTGGATGTTTTTGGGGTGTTGAATATAATTTCTCCAAACTCGATGGTGTAAATCAGGTTTTATCAGGTTACAGTGGCGGAAAAACTCCTGAACCTACATATGAGCAAGTATGCAATAATTCAACTGAACATGCAGAAGTAGTCTTGATTGAATTTGACGAGTCTGTAATAAGTTACGAAGAGTTACTGAATTCATTTTGGGAAAAGCATGATCCTACCACATTAAACAGACAAGGGCCAGATGTTGGATCTCAATATCGTTCAGCTATTTTTTACTTTGATAACGAGCAAAGAAATCTTGCTCAAGAATCACTTAACAAACTTCAGCTAAAGTTAAACAAGAAAATCGTTACCGAAATAACTAAAGCAGATACATTCTGGAAAGCTGAAGAATATCATCAAAAATATTTTGAAAAACATGGGCTAAGACATTAGCCTAAAGCCACATCCAATACCATCATTATAGTGAATCCAAACATAACTCCCATGGTCGCTATATCTCCGTTTTTCCCTCTATGGGCCTCTGGAACTAATTCCTCTACTACCACAAATATCATAGCTCCTGCTGCAAAAGCTAAGGCATATGGAAGAATTGGTGTCATGTAGACAACAACTGCTGCACCTATAACTGCTGAAATAGGCTCAACAAGAGCAGATAATTGACCCCACCAAAAACTCTCTTTTTTCGATAAACCTTCCCTCCTTAGTGGGACTGATACTGCAGCCCCTTCTGGAAAATTTTGAATTCCTATACCAATGGCCAAAGCAATAGCTGCACCAAGACTGTCACCTGTAGCTGCAGCACCAAAAGCTACACCTACTGCCAATCCCTCAGGCACGTTGTGAAGTGTAATTGAAGAAATTAATAACATACTTCTATGCCAAGTGGTCTTCACTCCCTCAACCTCTTCATGAGGTGCTCCAGGGTGCAAATGTGGCAAATAAATATCAATAACACGCATGCAAACGCCTCCCAAAATGAAACCAAAAGCTGCAGGTAAAACCTTAGACAAACCTTCACCATCGGTTTGATCTATAGCAGGTCCAAGAAGACCGAAACAACTTGCAGCAATCATTACACCTGCTGCAAAACCAAGCATCCCATCCAAAACTTTTCTATTAATATCTAAAATGAAAACTAAACCTGCTCCTGCTGCAGTCATACCCCAAGTAAATAACCCTGCTAAAAGGGCTTGTAATATTGGATCTAAATCTTCAAATGTATCAATCATCTTGAACTGAAATCTCTGAACTACTTTTAATGGTTTCTGGCGGTTGTTGATTTACTAATTTTACACCAAAATATATTAAAATGAAACTAACAATCTGAACTAATCCAAGCTCTTCACCAATCCAAAGCCAACTTGATAAAATTCCAAAAATAGGAACTACATTGATGAAACTAGCTGCTTTGTTTGCCCCTATGGTTTCAACACCCATGGCAAAAAAAACATAACACAATGCAGTAGATAATACTCCTAAGTATGCTATCAAAGCCCACTCCTCGTTTTCCCAAACTCTATTCCAAGGCGATTCATTGATCACAAACGGAACAAACATCAAGCATCCAATTAACGAAGTCCAAGATATGGTAGCTAATGAACTCAAAGGATTTTCACGTATGACTAAAACATATCTTCTCATGGCAACTACATAAATGGCATATGCAAAAGCTCCGAACATTATGTACGCATTTCCAATTAATCTATCTGAAAAATTGATATCTACATTTGGTGACGCAAGAAAAATTAGCACAACTCCAGTAAAACTTAAAAAAATTCCAATCATTCCATTTCGTGTGAGGCTATGTGAAAGAATAAAAACTGATAATAACGACACTGACACAGGATTAAATCCAATTATCAAAGATGCGTCTGATGCTGCCGTCTTCTGCATTCCAAACATGTATCCAAATTGATAGAGAAAAACTGAAGTAAACGCGAGTAATAGCAAATAACTATAGTCTCTTTTCAAGGGAACTATATTTCCTTCTTTAAACCAGAGCCATCCAAATAAGACAGGTATAGCAAACAAATATCTAAAAAACATAACTGAATAAGGATAATCTAGTAAATCTGTAGCAAGAATTCTTCCTGCAGGCCATGCTAAGCCCCAAAAAAAAGCGACTAAGAACATTAGGATGTAAATGAACCTAGAATTGTAGGCTGGTGTCTGAGAAGTCAAAAAACTAATCTCCTTTAGTACCTAAGAAATATTCATTGATATGTGGATCATTAAGAATATCTTCAGCATTGCCCGTATGGACTACTTTACCATTTGATAAAATATATCCTCTATCAGATCTAGCTAAAGATAACCGTGCATTTTGCTCGACTATTAGCACAGTGATTCCTACTTCCCTAAGGGCGTCTATTCTTTCAATAATTTGCTGTTGGTAAAGAGGACTTAAGGCCGCTGTGGGCTCATCTAAAAGTAAGAAATCTGGTTGATTAATTAGAGCCCTACCAATGGCGAGCATTTGCCTTTCTCCTCCAGATAATGAAGCTGCCAAGTCATGCGTTCTATCTTTCAAATCTGGAAACATATCTAAGGCATGACCTATTCTTTCACTTAGAAGGCTTGATGAAAGTGAGTTACCTCCCATTTGTAAATTTTCTTCAACTGATAATGAAGGGAAAACATTGTCAACTTGAGGGACATAAGCTATCCCCCTTGTTGCTAATCGGTCTGTACGCCATCCAGAAACATCTTCGCCTTTGTGTTCAACTTTTCCACCATAGTACGTTGCGATTCCAAAAATAATCTTAATCAGAGTAGATTTGCCACAGCCATTTGGTCCAATGATAGTTACAAATTCTCCTTCGTCGACATGCATATCTATCCCATGAATAATTTTAACAGAACCGTAACCTCCCTCAACATTTTTTACATCTAACCACCTAGCCATTATTCTTCCTCCTGAGCCAATTTTTCCCATTCCCAATCCTCAGAGGATCCGAGATATGCTGAAATCACTTCTTTACTGCCTTTAACCTCAGAGGGTGAACCAACCATCAGTACCTCTCCCTCGTTCATAACTACAATTCTATCAACACCTTGGCGTAGAATAAAATCCATATTGTGCTCAATAATTAAAACCGATATCCCAGTTTCATCAACTAGGTTTCTGAGGTTTGAGAAGATTTTCATTGCTAAAGGTCCAGCCACACCTGCAACAGGCTCATCCAAAAGTAACAGTTTTGGTTCACCCATCATAGACCTACCAATGTCTACAAGTTTACTTTGCCCACCAGATAATTCACTTGCAAGATTATTAGCCATATGTGGAATTTCAAGCTGTTCTAAAACTTCATAAGCTCTATTTAGACGATTAATTTCGTTTTCATTTTGCTTTCCTTCCCAAATAGATTTCCACAGACTTGGCTTAAATTGATCTCTAGGGGGCACTAGTAAATTTTCAATAACTGTCATTTCACGCCATAACCTTGTGTGCTGAAAAGTTCTAGTCATACCTATTTTCTGAATTTGATCTGGCCGTAAATCAGATATATCTGTATCGAAAAACTCAACTTTTCCTGATGTTTGCTTCAGCGAACCACTTATACAATTAAATGTAGTTGATTTACCACACCCATTAGGTCCAATTAGTCCAATAAATTCTCCTTTATCAACTTCGAAAGAAACATCTTTGACAGCTACAAGCCCTCCAAACTCTTTTCTTAGTTTATCAACTTTCAGAACTTTATTCATCGTCAGTATTCACCTCCTCATCATTTAATTCATCGTAATCAGGAATTGCCGCAATGGCTTGATCTTCAGAGAAGCTTGCAGAGACCACAGGTCGCTCTGGCCTGTAAGGCACCTCCGGAAGTAAACCTTTAGGATTATATTTCAATGAGACCATAATTAGTAAGCCTATCAGCATCAATTTCACATAGGTCATTTGAACCTGAATTCCACCTAGCACTTCAGGGAAAACTAAGTCTATTGAACGTTGGTCAAACATAAAATGGCATGCCATAAATATGAATGAAAACCAAAATAATGTTTCAGAGGCTCCATACCTCCTGAATACAAATAATATAATTGAAAAAATTAAAAGGTAAGAGGAAATCTCCAATGGAGACTCTATCATCCATACAAAATTTTCATCTATTACTTTAGCTGTGTCTCCAAGAGCAAGGTCTGGACTACTTTGTGCAGCCACTAGCACATTAAACAAAAATTCAGTAAGCGTAATTACCATAGCACCGATTAGCATTCCTCTATTATTTCCAGCCCCCCCAATTATAAAAGCAGCCCAAACAAGGAATGTTGACTTAGCAGGCGACATAAAGCTAGGTTGAAATCCAGTTAATTTCCATGCCCAAAATGCTCCGGCAAGGGCCGCAATGGCACCTCCTAATGCTAGACTTCTAGCTTTGTGAGTAAAAATATCATGCCCATGATGCTGTGCAACTTCTTCATCCTCACGAATAGATCTTAAGATTCTACCCCATGGAGAATTAAATAGAATATTTAGCAACCACCAAACAATTAATGCTGAAGTAAACGTAATTACAGATAATAGAAACATGTAAGGAACTGCTTTGCCCTCTAAATCTAATCCAATCATCTCAAAATATTCCACCGCTTTTCTAGCTGGACTATCTGGAACAAGTTCTGCATTTGAAGCACAGGCTGAAGGCGAGTACTCAGTTCCTTGTGAGGATACTGGAGCTTCATCTCCACAGAACCACCATTTTTGAAGAGGCAATGGATAATTTTGAACGCCTACTGCAGAAACATTTGTTCCTGTACGGAGAAGAGGCTCACCCATCAGTAAAATTCTTACTATTTCACCTAAAGAAATCGTAATAATCGCAAAGTAATCGGTTCTCAGTCTAGCTGTAGGATAAGCAAGAAGCCAACCAAATATCGCACCGAATATAACTGCTACAATTATTGCAGGAACTATATCCCAGTCATACCCAAAGTTATCACTAGGTGCGGTTAAAACTCCAACGATAATGGCTCCAATAGCAACAAAGAAAATAACTCCAAAGTTAACCAATCCTGTCATTCCAGTATGGATATTTAGTGAAAATGCGAGTAACAAAAATATAGATAGTGTAACTAAAAAATTAGATACCTGGAGAAGTTTGGTAAAATCCGTTATTGATGGAAGCCAGTATACTATGTATATTAAAAGTAAAAGTAAAGCGGCAAACATTACTCTGGAGCCATTCTCAGATTCTCGGCCATGCTCGGCTCCAATGTAATTAAAAAAGTTTGAAGAAACTTCACCTACTTTATCGTTTAAAATTGAATTGTATTTACTTGCTAAACCATTTATCTTATCCACATATTTAGTCCCTCCAGAAGTTACTGTAAATTTACTCTGAACCGAAACCAGAAAATTCGATATCTGTAAATTAATCGAATCTAGATAATCGATAGTAATAGATTTTGGTTTATGAAGCAAATCAACATATTTATTATGATAGATTAAATATGATTCATAAATTGCAAACAACCAAATAAATATTGGAACCCAAGGCCATAATATATCTCCAAAAATACCTAATAACTCAATAACAGTTTGTTCTCTTTCAACTACTGATATCCATTCTGCATGCATGCTCGAATTAAGACCTTCGGGAGGAAGAACTGCACCTTTACCTGCAAAGGAGTTATCACGTATAAATGAAAATGATTTACCTAAAGCGAATGAGCTGATACTCAAAACGAGCATCGTGACACCTCTAGAACTTCTTCCTTGATCTATTTGGTGAGCTCCGGCCCAACCAAATAATACTCCCAAAATAGTAGACCTTCTTTTATCACTCTTAGCTTTATCTGATGCTCTTTTTCTTATCCTTTCGATATTCCACTCTTGATAAGCTTTACCAATACCCTCTGGCATAATTAGCAAAATTGCTATGATTATTGCATAAGGAGTCACGCCTGCGAGTGCATAATAATTGGTTCTTTCAAGAGGATTTCCAATTCCTGAAAGAACGGGTTCAGATATAGCCCTGACAAATCCGATTATTAATGAAGCAACAATAGCTCCCTGAACTGAACCTATTGTACCTAAAACAATCACTGCAAAAGCTGGTAAAAGAAGAGTAAATGCTGTTTGAGGACTGAATAATACCGTTAAACCGAAAACTGCACCGCCTAAACCAGAAATCCCTGCTGATAAAAAAGCGCTAGTCATTTGGACTCGTTCAACATTAATTCCACTGCTAGCTGCTAATTCAGGATTATCTGCAACGGCTCTCATTCTACGGCCCAAACGTGTATAATTTAGAAGTAAAACTAACAAGAATACGCTGATGAAAATAATAATAGGTAGAAAGGCATTATCGTAGGGATAATTTGTAGTCCCTGAATCTATAACTGGCCAACTTAAGTTACCTAAATTTAATTTCACAATATAGGTAGGAATTTCCCAGCGCTGTTCTCCAGACATCCAATCCTTATCTGGGACCAAACGCTTTGTATTAGAACCAAATCGAAGATATACAAGAGAACGCAAAATCATAGCTACTCCTAATGAGGCTATCATCATCACATCTGGAGATGATTTGCTATCTCTAAAACCCTTGAAGACTAAACGATCGATAATTATTCCTGCAATTCCTGTTAAGATAAAAGCTCCCACTACAACATATGCAAATAGAGACCATACTAAGGTATCATCTGCTGGAGCTTCACTAATTGGGAAAAGCCAATCTGTCCACATAAAAGCAATTCCTACATACATTCCTAGCATGAAAAATTCACTCTGAGCAAAATTACCATACCTTTGAACACTGTAAGTCAAAGTACATCCCACTGCAATTGCAAGGTATGTTGATGACCAAGTTAATGTTGAAATGCCTATTGTACCAAGATTAAATGATAAATTAGCCACTAATCCTTGGCCAGATAGTAAAATATTAAGTGATAATAGTACATGTAGAATGAGTAAGAATGGAGACATACACATCATAGCTGTGCGTGTCCTAGATGGCGGAACATTTTCAAACAATATCTTAACAAAGTAGAAACCAACACAAATCATCTGAAATGTTTGGAGTAACCAAACAAAATCAGAAGGTAAATTTCCACCTAAGAGTAAATCTATAAAATTAAGAGAACCTTTTCCATAAGTTAAGCCTAAGTAAGAATCTGAGAAAAAAATAAACCCAAATATTATCCTTTGCTTTAAGATTGAAAGCGAATTCCAAAAATTGATTAAGTCAGCTTTTAACATTTTAAACCTATTAACACGTCCCCATCAAAAAGCCGACTTAAAAAAATTAAATCTTCATGGGAACGTGTGCGACACCACAGTAGGTCCGAAGACCTACTGCAGCGCTCTTACGTTTTCCAAACTAAGTTTGGATTTTCTATGCTGACTCGACTCCGTTTTCTGCGGTCCAGAATTTACCACAGGTGTATGTTCCTGCTGTATCGTCTCCACCGTAGGTACAGATGTCGTATCCTGCTCCGTTTACATCTCCATTACTTTCAAAAGTAATAAGACCGGAAGCACCTTCGTAGTTTGTTCCAACAGACTCGATACCTGCTACTATTGTTCCGTCAGTCATTGCTGCCTTTCCAATAATCATGGTTGCATCGTAAGCGGTCAAAACATATGTCTTGATACTACCTACAGTTGATGCATTACCATCGTATCTAGCTTCGAAATCTCCATAAGTAGTACCTGCACGAGGTGCTGATACTGTGAAGTTCACAGCTGTTGCATTATCTGTTAGTTTTTCGAATAGACCAATACCTGCTGGTCCGTCACCACCGAACACATGTCCAGTGAATCCTGCTTGAGCCAATGCTTCCAAAATTCCTGCACCATCTGTG
>JAPOKN010000032.1 GCA_029977605.1 Methanobacteriota archaeon | reverse complement strand
GTTAGATTTATTCATAACTGTGGGTAGTCAGGCAGTTTACAAAGAAGATGGAGATGTTTTCGATGCCTATGCCCAGGATATCTCTGATTCCAGTGTTGTAGCAAAAAAGCAGTTAACTGTAATTTTGGCATATAGTGGCGGATTCGAGTTGTCTTCATTGAAATTTAGAGAAACTTTAGCTCCTGAGGACAGTTATACCTTCCAATTAACTATAGAAAATAAGGCAAATGCTAATGATAAGTTTACACTTTCAGCAACTTCAGTTCCATCGGGATGGAGAGTTCTTTTCATTAACGGGAATGTTTTTGAGGTTGAAGCAGGAAGGACTCTATCAGTTCCAATAAAGGTTGAAGTTAGTGATGAAGCTAGAGATGGCGATCAGGAAAGTATTACAATTTCAATTTTCAGTGATATTTCTAATCAAGAAAAACAGCAATCGTTTGTGGTAGATGTCGAACAGGGCTTTACTGCAAGACTAACTACAGCGATTTCTGATTTATGGTATATTTTTGTTTTCTTTGCTCTAATAATAGTAGTAGGTGCAATTTCATACAACCAACAGGACGATGAAGATTGGGATGACGAAGAAGAATACGAATCACCTTCCTCACCTCAAAGCCCAGACCCAGCAGAAACTGAACCTTCTTCAGATGATGACTGGGATGATTGGGATTAGTAAACCTAATGTCTACAAATCTCAGATTCTTAGGTGGAGCTTCGGAAGTAGGAAGAATTGGTGCAGTCCTGGAAGGAGATAACGGTAGTTTACTGCTAGATTATGGTTTGCAGCCAGATGACCCTCCCAAATCGCCACTTCCAGCACCCGAAGTAGATGCATTATTGCTTACTCATGCTCATTTAGATCATTGTGGACTTGTGCCAAAGATTGCAAACAGAGGCACTCCAATTGTTTCCACCCCAGTAACCGGAGATTTAGCAGAAAGAATGGCACAGGATACGTTAAGAGTTGCTGAAATAGAGAATTATCCGTTACCCTTTCATAAATCAGCAATTTCTGATTTAGTACAAAATCATCGTAGTATTCTTCCAGGTAACGTAGAATATAGAGGAGGATTTGAGTTCAACGTTTACAATGCAGGTCATATTCCTGGCGCTGTAATGTATAATTTTCCTCAAGAGGATTTTTTATTTACTGGAGACATACATACAGTGAATACTCAACTCACACGTGCAGCTAAGCCCCACCAATGCAAAACATTGGCGATAGAGTCTACGTATGGTGGTCGTGAGCATCCAGATAGAGTTGAAACTGAAAAAGAGTTAATAGACTCCGTAGAAGATGTAGTCAATAGAGGGGGCCAAGTCGTGCTTCCTTCTTTCGGTTTAGGTCGCTCTCAAGAACTATTGATGCTTGTTGAAAAGCTAGGTGTAGAGGTTTGGCTTGATGGAATGGGTAGAGATATAGCCCGAATTTTACAAAAATATCCCGGCTCAATCAGAGATTTTGGGGGAATGAACAAAGCCTTCAGAAATACCAATTTTGTCAGATACGCAAGGCAAAGAAAGGCAGCTATGAAAGGAGATGTCATAGTAACAACTTCAGGGATGCTAAATGGTGGTCCAGTCTTGCATTACTTGTCAGAAATACGCAAAGACTCTTCATCAGCCGTATTTTTGACCGGTTTCCAAGTCCCTGGAACAAATGGCCATTTATTGAAAGAAACTGGAAAATTAAGATTAGAAAGAGGTGATACTTCCCCTCCAATGGACATTAATTGCCAGTTAAAATCTTTTGATCTTAGCGGCCATGCGGGCCATAGCCAAATCGTTGATTTTATCAATAAATGTAATCCCGAAAAAGTAATACTTTATCACGGAGATAATAGAGAGGCATTTAGCGAAGATTTGAAAGATTATGAGCTAATTTTACCATTAGAAAACGAAACTATAGAAATAAATTAAGCATCTTCCATTTTGTTATCAGGACCTATGAACATTCGAATGATTCCTAAAAGCAGGAAAAATATTAGAGAAGTAAATACAATTCCATAAGGTCCTTGTAATTCTATTGAATCTTGTATTTGTCCATCGCTAGTAGAGAGATAATAATTAATGTTTATTACAATTTCAGCAATAATAAACGTAATAAATAAGATGACAGCCAGATTAATTAAGTAACTAACGAATAAAGTTCTTAGTGTTTTTGAAACACTTTTTCTTTGAGCCTTACTTAAGAGAGATATGTCTAAACCAGCAGGTTTGAATTGTTCGGCATAATTTTCATATTTTATTGCTGCATATGACAGTTCAATATAAATCACAAATCCTAACCCGATGAAAATTCCGCTAGAAAGATATTCACTCCAGGTTTTTTCGTCTTGTTTTGTATCATAACCGCAAAAGGTCTCGTCAAAATTTTCAAGACATAAATTAGGGGTGTATAGAAATCCAATAATAATTGCCAATGCTATAGATGCTCCAATTGCCCAGCCTTTTCTCTTCCATATTCCATAAGCTCCCAAAAATGGCATAGAACCAAATATGGCATTAGTTAGCCTTACTGAAACATCATCTATTCTATCATTTGTGCCTTCAACATCATCATATACTAATTTTACTGGTTTCCATCTCCATTGGGTCGCATTTGTTTCACTGTTTTCAACATCTGTATTTGTGGGAATTACATATTCTCCTTGTTGTATGTCTATTGCCGGATCTGCGATATAGCCTCCAAGACTTCCTGCAATTATTAAGAATAAAAAGAATTTGTATCTTCCTTTGAATATAGTAAAAATGTAAAAAAGAAAACCAGCTGCAAATCCCCATGGGACAAATACCTCTGGATTTGGGTCAAACCCTTTTAATGAATCTCCAAGATATTTAGTTAGAAGTGAGTCTTTTGGACTATGATAAACATAAAATTCACTAATTACATAGATAAGAGATAAGCTAGAAATTATCTTAATTGCGAATATTATAGGATATTCTCCGAAGAAGTCTTTGTAATTTATAATTTTATCTATTTTTGGAACTCTTGATGGTTTTATTTCAGTAGGTCCTTCTTCCATCTAGATCTCCTGAAGTGCAGTATTCACATTGTCACCATATTTCCAATCACCTACTTGGAGGCCAAAGCTTCTGAGCTCAGAAATCATATTGTCTCTTTCAATTTTTGCAATAAGTAATGGTTCCATAGGAATTCTTTTCATTCTTTCTTCGAAGTCCAAGCTAGATGGTGAAATAGTTGTAATTGTAAATCCTCTACTGATTGTGCTTGTAAAAGCTTCAGCAATAGTATGGTCATCATCTAATGAACTAAAGAGGATAATTGGGGATCCACTTGGCAGATGAGGCAGTAAATCCTTCATTACAATTTCTAGTTTTAAATTACCTTGAGGTTTAGCGCTCGATAAAGCTGTAAGAATTTTGAAAAGGTGGTGCTCCCCTCTATCCAAGTCGACTCTGTCAATAGTGTCTCCATATACCATTAAAGCTACATTATTTCTTTCATCTAGAAGTTGTTTAGCATAAGTGGCAGCAGCTCTACAAGACATTTCCAGGGGTGTATCTCTTCCGCCTCCGACTGCAGATACCTCTCTTGCATCTACTAGTAAAATAACATCCATTACATCTTCACGGACCGTCTCATTAACCATCATTTTGCCTTTTTTAGCTAAAGCTTTCCAATTTACTGATCTAAGTGAGTCTCCAGGAACGAATTCTCTCAATGAATAAAACTCCGTACCGGTACCAATTACGTTCAAAGGCATGGCTCCAGAAAGTAATTTAGGCGCTCGAGATGTAATGACTTGCTCCTCTAGTACTTCAATTTGTGGAAATACTGAAAAGCTGTGAATAGATTCTTCTATTCGTTCGTTATAAAATAAATCAAATGCATCTTTAACCCGCATTTTAACCGGCCCTAGGTGGTAATGTCCTCTTAGTGGTAATTTTAGGGAATATTCGAATGAAACCTCTTGCCAAGGTTTCATGTAGAGTAAAGTGTAATTTGAGCCTTTGATTATTCTAGCTTGAGGCGGCAAACTATCGTAGATTTCAACGAAACCAATTCCTAACCCTGTATTTTTGATAATAAATTTAACAGACATTGTTCCATCTTCAAAAATATTATCTGAGGTTGTTTCTCTTCTAATTTTAACATTAGGCATCCATACATCTAAGAAACTAGATATAACTACAAATGTCAGCATAACTAAACCCGCACTTATGAAAAGATAATTCAATCTAATCAAACCTGCTAGTGTCAAGAATATAGCACCGCCTGCGACAGCTGCAGCCTTCTTACTCCACATTTAGTCTTCTAGTTGTCCTTGAGTTGTTGGTACTTCTACTTGTTCTAGAATTTCAGATACAATTTCTTCAGTTTTGACACCTTTAATTCTTGGTTCAGGCTTTAGAATGATACGGTGTCTTAGGGTGTAGATACTTAGTCTCTTTATATCATCAGGTATTACGTAATCTCTTCCACTCAGAACAGCTAATGCCCTAGAAAGTTTGAAAAGAGATTGAGCACCTCTTGGTGAAGATCCAACCTTTACACGTGGGTCTTCCCTTGTGCGATAAATAATTTCAACAATATATTCTATAATTGAATCATCAATTCTCACTTTTTCAAGACTTAGTTGCATCTCGCGAAGTTTTTCAGGCGTGGTAATTGCTTGAAGTGTGTGATCATCCTTTCCCCTTTGTTTTCTCTTTACAAGAATGGCCCTTTCTATTGGCCTTCCAGGATAACCCATTGATAGTTTCATCATAAAACGGTCTAACTGAGCATCAGGCAAAGGATAGGTACCCTCTGATTCAATTGGATTTTGAGTTGCTAATGTTACAAAAGGCTCAGGTAAAATATGAGTTTCACCTTCTATAGTAACTTGGTGTTCTTGCATTGCTTCTAACAATGCGGCCTGTGTTTTTGGTGGAGCTCTGTTTATTTCGTCAGCAAGCAGTAAGTTACAAAATAAAGGTCCTTTTCGAAATTCAAATTTTTGGTCTTTTTGGTTCCAGATGTAAATTCCCGTAATATCTGCAGGTAGCAAATCTGGTGTAAATTGTACACGTTTAAAGTTAATACCTAATGCCTGTGCAAATGTATTGGCCAACAGTGTTTTTGCCAATCCTGGATTATCCTCAAAGAGAATATTCCCTCCGGCAAGTATTCCGACAGCAGTCAAGTCAAGTATAGGTCTCTTACCCATAACAACTTGTTCAGCTTCAGCTAAAACAGCTTGCATTAAATCGTGCGTTTCCTGTAATGAAGGATCCATCATGTAAGTTTGTAAACCTTCATTCTGGTCTTCAGTCCCAACTTCTGGAGTCGGTTCTTGCTCTTCTTCTTTCTTTTTATTTCCAAATAGGCCCATTATTTTTTCCATCCTTTTATTGCTTCTTCAACCTCTTTCAAGGTCATACTTCTATCGTCATTTATCATGAATTTAATTAATAGAGGATCATGTAATAACTCTTCAATCTTTGTTTGTGATAACATTCCAAATTCTTCTCTTGTATATCCATTTTCAATTCTTACTTTTTCTATGAATATTTCTTTAATTGTTTCAGGGTGAGTGTAATGCGCATGGGGAACTCTAAATCTAGATAATCTCCCCTCATATATATTGAATAGATGTCTCCAAGGTTTTGGATTTTCTACTCTCATCATTACTAGCTGTAAAATTAAAATAATGGACCCTAAGAAAAGAATTCCTAGCGTTTCGCTATTACTAACATATCCTAGAACTCCGAATAGTTGAACATAAACAAGTGAAAGAATGTCTGATTGTATATGACGACTTTCGTCAAATATAACTGTGTGTTTTTCTCCATTTGTTACATAGTTTACCATTGCTAATATGAATTCACGATTGTCTAGTTCATCATAATATTCGTTTGTAAAAATACTTGTATCAGATATGAATATTACAGTTCCATTTCCTACATTTGCTTCAGCGACTACTTCGACTCCGTTAGTAGAGTCTTCTCTGTATGTCCCCTCACCTTTTCCTCCAATTTCATCTTGATTGTAGTCAATAAATGCCTTCTGACTTGACCAAACAAGTCCCTCAGCAGGCCCCCCTGTCTGAATTGTAAGTGCAGCGGGAGAACTCATCATCAATTGTCCACTAAAGTCCATTCTTGGCACGTCAGCATCAATAATAGCAATGGAATTATTTTTAGGATGTATTGCTTCTTCCCAATGATTAGAGTCATATAATAGTGCAGGCTTACATTTTGGGCTAGTACTTCCACTGCCATCGTAACCTAATGCATCGATTGCACCAGCCACCAGCCCACTACCTTGTGTTGGCTGGCATCCTTCCTGGACGATATTTGTCCTCAATTTAACGCCTATTTCTAAAGTACCCATTTCTCCGTAAAATGCGGAATTTCCATAACCGGAGTCATCTGCAATAATAACCTTTCCACCAGATTTGACAAAATTATATATTGCATTTGAATCAAACTCAGAGTAGCTTCTTTCTACTCCGATAATCACAAGAACCGTAGAATTAACTTCAATAGTTTTTTCAGTAGAATTTCTTTCAATATCCGAAATCTTGTTAATTATAGCAGGTCTTGAAACTATAGTTTTCATTACGTGATTTCCATTTTGGTCTTCATCGATATCAGAAGCAAATGTTGAAATATCATTCCAGTCATCATCATAAGCTGAAAGTTGGGAAGGATTCTTTGCATTTGTTATTAAAGTAGGATAAACTACTGTAATCATCATAATTATGATTGCAAGAGCGAATAGTTTTGAGCCGTATTGCTCACGGAAGGCCTTTCTCATTTAGATGACCTCATTCCAAATACATTAGTAAATCTAGATACTTTTCCTTCCTTAAGTCCTTTATTCAATTCCATTTCGACTTCATGAAGATTATTAATTGCTTCTACACACCAGATATTGTAGGATCCGTCAATCATTTCCATTCCAAATTCATCAACAACTTTAGGTTTAATTCCACTATATCTTGCGATTTCAAATAATGAAGTTAATAGCTTTACGCTTTGGGTAGGTATTGGCAAAGCAGTACGCATTACATCCGTAAATTCGCGGACCGTTTGAGTTTTAGTCTTAATGAATCCATATCTATCAAGAATATTTAGTAATTGATGATATGATTTTATTATTATTTGTCTGTAGTCCTCATCTTTGTTTAATTCTTTTTGCATTTGTTTAATCAGATTTCTAACTTCATATTTGTGTTTTTGTGTCCAATACAAGTAATACGCAGTTACCAAAAGGGCGGCAGGAATTCCAATGAATAAAGGTAAGTATTTGTTAATGTCAAAAGGTTCTTTTGCTTCAGGAGACTTAGTAATACTTATTGCGACATTTGCAACAGTTAGTTCAGTTTCTTGTGGTGTGTCGTCGTATGCCTCGATATATCCTCCTAAAAAGGTAGCTTGAATGCTAGCACTGCTTGCTTCTTCAGGAAATTCAAAATTAAACTTAGTAAACCCTGATAAATCTGTAGTTAAATTATATTCCAGTTTAGTGTCCATTTCTATCTTTTTATCGTAAAATAGATTTACAGATACAGACACCTCAGATTCAGGAATTGGGCTACCGTCATCTTCTTCCAGCCAAATAGAAACGTTAACGTTGTCTCCAGGGAATACATTTTGAGGTTCAAAGTCAAATCTTATTTTACTTTCTACTAATATAGAATGCTTACTTTTGTACTGTGTTCCATCTAAATATTCGCTCCCTAAATAGGTAAGTTTGACAGTATGGTTATTCCTATAGTCATCAGGAATAGTACCAATTGAACTAAAGGTGGACTCATTAGTGAATGAAGTGACAAGTTCAGCGTTTCCAATACTAATCGAAATATTTTCATTAATTCTGTTTCCTAAATCATCTACCAAAATTCCGTAAACATTTATGGCACCTCCTCGCCTCAACTCGTTGTTAAACCAGTCGCCCTCTACAATAACATTCTCAAAAGCCGTGGTTCCTGCTACGATAAAAGAGTTATTTTCATTAGAACCTAAGTACCAATCAGTTTCGTCAAAAGTTGCAGTAATATTAAATTCGCCTACATCATTATTGTCAAGTAATGAGTAAGTACCGTTATATTGTCCCGAATCGCTAACGTTTAGGTACATAATCATTTCAGAACCTAGCCATATACTTACTTTATGTGAAATTCCATTTTCATTATCAAGAGTTCCTCCATCTGCAACTTCAAGACTTCCAGATACTTCTAATGTTCCTCCCCTGTATGCTTTGTTTCCTTCATTGTCCACACTCACCGTTAGAGATACTTCCGATTGTGGTATTATGTTGATTTCAAAATTAGTCTCTACGAGATAGGGTTGCTCTAGATTATCTTCTACTTTAATATCAATAGTAAAAATTTCAGTTTGGCCATCATCTACAAAAAGATTATACTCAAATCGTCCATTGGCACTTGTTTGGAAAGGAGGCGCAAATCCCTCATTCTCGCTGAAAAATTCAATAGTAGTATTAACCATTGGGTTTCCTAATTCATCTACAAGAGTACCTGATAAGTTATATTCAAATCCTCTAGAAGCTTTACATATTTTTTCAGAATATACTTCAGTAAGTCTACATTTCGTTGAGTCATCAAAAATCAGGTTTGGTGAAGCTAATAGAGTTAAGCTATTATGGGCTTCAGCAGAGGTTAATGTAGGGCTGCCATACAATGTTGCCTTAATCTGGTGTAGGCCTGAGTTTTCGGTTGATAGATTAATTGAAAATCCATAACTTCCGTCACTTTCGGTTTCAACAGATCCAAGTGGTTTTTCATCTAAAAATAGTGTAATTAGTTTATCCTCTATGGCTTGACCATTATGATCGGTCAAGTTTCCTTTCAATGTTATTTGATTAGACCTTACGGATGATACTTGATCTAATGTTAGGTTACTTTTTCCTTTAATGATGATTTCCTCAACAGCTATGTCTTCAGGATAAATTTCATTTCCAGAGAATCTTGCGGCTAGTATTGTATTTCCCCAAGATGAATTATCAGGTACTACAAAATTTATACTCCAAGCCTGATTGCCGCTAATTTCAACTTCGCCTATGTATGTGTCTCCATATGTGAGTTCAATAACTCCGGTAGGCTGTTCACCTTCATCTCCAAATATGGTTCCATTAATTTGATATTCTTGTTCTAATTCGAAAGCATCTACGTTTGATTCATCAAACCTTAACTCAACAGATGCGTTAATAATTCGAATTTGCTCAATTCTATTTTGTCCTGTTAAATTTTCATTGCCACTGAAATTGAATTCTAAATCATAGTTTTCATCTTCTACTGTAGGAGTATTTATCTCAATTGTAAATATTCCATTCTCATTTGTCAAACCATTGTAAGTTACGCCATTGAATTCAAGAGAAACAATATTATCTTCTATGGGGATGTTTTCATCTTCAACTAAAGTACCTGTGATTAATGTGGTTCCATCACTTGCAGCAGTTGTAGGTACATTTACATCGATTGTTACATTTCCAGTAATGTTAATCGGCAATGGAGGACTATCTCTCCATTCAGCAGGGATTCTTGTAGGAACTCCTTCATGAGTGATAAATTGTTCCTCACGGTGCAGCTGTAAAAACCAATTCCCTGCCTTTATGGTTGAGCTCAGTGAACTCCCATTGCAAATTAAAACCATAAATCCGTCAGAATCAGTTGTTCCATTACCAATTTTATATGAAACACTACCGGAGTCTTGTGTTTCATTTATGTATGCATCAATTTGCAATCCGACGTATGCTTCTCCAGATTCAGGATTAACCAAAGGCCCAAAAGACCAATTAAATTCTTGATCCTTAAAGACTTCTTCTGGAGGCCAATTTGGAGTTCCGGCCCTTCCTGGAGGGCTTCCCCAAGGTGGGTCTTCTTCTTCAAAATATCCATAAACAGGATTCTCTTCATCGATATCTCCGTCATCCCATGTGTCACCGTCAGTATTTTCCTCCCTAGGATCTGATGTATTCCATCCCTGTTCATCATAGTAAGAGCGTGCTGTATTATTCTCTCCAGTAATGTTCCAGTACCATCTGATTTCATCATAGTCACTTAATCCATCGCCATCAGTGTCTGAATCTTCCGGATCAGTTCGAGAGCCATGAGTATCATTTGAAGGAGTTACTTCCTCAAAATCAGTTAAACCATCTCCATCAGAGTCAAGTTTATTAGGGCTAGATGGATAATTGTATTGGTTATTTATTCCATCCTTATCAATTTCCCATGGTTTAATTTCATCTCCATCCCATAGAGTATCTCCATCTGAGTCTTCATCCATTGGATTTGTTCCATAAGTATTGATTTCTTCAAGATTTGTTAATCCATCAGTATCCAAATCTTCATCTCCATCCTCAACTCCATCTCCGTCAGTATCATTATTTCCAGGGCTGTAATTGTATCCCTGCGAGATTCGAGTATATTCCCAAGTGTCGTTCAATCCATCGGAATCACTATCAATAGCTAAAGGATTAATTCCAATTGTAATCTCAAGACCATCATTTAATCCATCTTCATCAGTATCTGGCAATAGAGGATCAGTCCCGTGAGTAAATATTTCATCATAATCCGTTAATCCATCATCATCTGTGTCGCCGTCAGTAGGATTTGTTGAATATGTAAAAATTTCGTCATAATCGCCTATTTCGTCATCATCAGTATCTGATTTTATTGGATTAGTGCCGTGAGTATCAACTTCTACTCCATCTATTATTCCATCTTCATCAGTATCGTTATCATTTGGGTTAGAGATGTAGATATTAATTTCCTGTCCGTCATTGATTCCGTCCTCATCAGTATCTTCATTAATTGGGTCTGTAGAATGAGTAAATATTTCAGCATAATCACTCAACATGTCTCCGTCAGTATCCCAATTATTTGGATTGGTAAAATGGGTATTGTTTTCAGCTCCATCACTTAGTCCATCACTATCTGAATCAGGATTGCTAGGTTGTGTATTAGTTAAGTTCCATTCAACAATATCGTCTAAGCCATCACTATCAGTATCATTTAGAAGTGGATTTGACTCAACAACATTAACTTCATATCCGTCAGGTAGTCCATCATTATCTGAATCAACATCATCCGGATCAGTTCCATAAACTTGCTCTTCTCCATTTGTTAGGCCATCACCGTCGTCGTCATTAGCAGCAACATTATCGTCGCTAGGATTATCTATAGGGTTGGTTCCATCGGATTCCCATTCAACTCCGTCACCGACACCTCCACCATCAGTATCCCAATTATTTGGATTAGTTCCAATGTCAATTTCATCACCGTCTTCTAGGCCATCATTGTCACTGTCGGGGTCTTTTGGATTCGTAGAATATTCATTTATTTCTTCCCCGTCAGCTAGTCCATCATCATCAGTATCGTCGTTTGTAGGATTAGTCGTGTAAGTGTTAATTTCTACAAAATCATTGAGCTCATCACCATCAGTATCAGTACTAGTAGGGCTTGTATTGTGTACAGCAGTTTCGTTATAGTCTTCGAGACCATCTCCATCAGTGTCCTTGTCTAAAGGATCAGATCCAAAAATATGAACCTCGTTGCCATCGTTTAATCCATCATCGTCG
>JAPOKN010000005.1 GCA_029977605.1 Methanobacteriota archaeon | reverse complement strand
GATTCCAAATATTTAGTTAAGAACGGTGATGAATTTCAGTTGGTTTGGGAAGATTTACTTACTCTAAGACAAAATAAAGGACTTCCAGGCCACGCGGAAATGGAAGGTAAGACGCTTTTCTTCAAATTTAACACCGGACCAAGCGGCCACGGCTCTCCTGCAGCAGCAGGTGCAGCTCTAGCCCATAAATTGGCAGGAACTGAAGAAGTGAAAGTTTTTGCTTTTGAAGGAGAAGGTGGTTTGAGTACTGGTGTTACACTAGAGACTTTAAATTCAGCTTGGGGACTTGGCCTTGGAAATTTAGTTTATTACATTGATTGGAATGATTATGGTATTGATAGCCGCCCATTCAGCAGCATAGTTAATTCAACCCCCAAGGAGCTTTTTGAAACAAGCGGATGGCATGTAGAAGGTACAGATAATTGCGAAGATTGGGATTCCTTCACTAAAGCATATTATAATTTAATCGTTGGAAAATCTAATTCAGCAATTCCAAAAATGGTTTTTGCTAAGTCACGTAAAGGACGAGGCTATCACAAGTTCGATGAGAAATCACATGGTTCTCCGCATAAGAGGAATTCAGAATTGTTCTGGAAAACTAAAGAAGACTTCGCATCTAAATACAACGTTAGTTTTGATAATTTCGGTGAGGAGGCAGCGCCATCTAGAGAAGAGCAAGTTTCCCAAGGTTCATCTTACTTAGAAACTATTTTTTCAGTTTTGCGCAATAATCAAGATTTAGTTGATTATCTAGCAGACCGTTTAGTTGAATTAGGAGACTCAGTACCTAATGAGATATCTTCTTGCAAAGTTAAAAACAGCAATCCTCTTGACGACAAAGAACTATTTAACTTTTCAAACTATCCTTCAGAATTATTTGCTAATCCTGGTGATAAGGTTCCAAATAGAGTAGGCTTCTCTAAAATAGCTTCATGGTTAAACTCTTATTCTAGAGAAAATTATGACCGTCCTTTGTTTGTGGCGATGTCAGCGGATTTAGCAGACTCAACAAATATTTCAGGTTTCTCAAAAGGTTGGGGAGATATGGAAGATTTGGGCATGTACAGTAAAGAAAACAATACATCATCACCACTTATGCCACAAGGTATAACTGAATTTGCAAATTCAGGTATGATGGCCGGTTTGTCTACAGTTAATTTCAATTCAGATACTATTGATTCTTTTAACGGATTTATTGGTTCATTCAGTACGTATGGTTCTTTCAGTTATCTAAAATACGGTCCAATTCGACTTTTTAGCCAGGTTGCCCAAGACTCACAAATCAAAGTAGGTAAGTTATTGTGGATAGCAGGTCACTCAGGTCCAGAGACCGCAGAAGATAGTAGAACTCATTTTGGTATTTTTGCACCAGGAGTTACTCAGCTTTTCCCAAAGGGCCATATCATTAATCTCCATCCTTGGGAGCATAATGATGTTGCACCAGCCCTAGCAGCTGCTTTTTCAACAGACGTTCCAATAGTAGCGCTTCACTTAACTCGACCAGCTATAGAGGTTCCAGATAGGGAAAAAATGGGCATGGCTAGTTATTTTGATGCTTCTAAAGGTGCTTACCTGATAAGAGATTATGACGAGCGTCCACGAGATGGTGTAATTATTGTTAGAGGAACTAGTTCTACTAACACCGTCGTCTCTATCCTTGATGATATTAGCTCTAAATATAATGTTAAAATTGTTTCAGCAATATCATGGGAACTTTTTGATATGCAAGATTCACAATATAAATCATCTATTATTGGAGATCAAGAATGGGCAGATTCTATGATTATCACTAACACTGGATTGAATGTTATGAAAAATTGGATATCTAATAGAGTAGTAGCAGATTATTCATTATCTCCAGATTGGGACAATAGATGGAGAACTGGCGGTAGTCTAGAACAAATTATTGATGAAGCGCATCTAAGTCCTAGATGGGTAATGAAATCTATAGCTAAATTCGCGACCGACAGGTCCAAAAGATTAGAAAGGTTAAAGCAGGAGATTCCTGAAAACTAGTATGTCATACGACAATTTCCCAATAGCCGTTGTAGACAATGGTGGGCAGTGGACACACAGAGAATATAGAGTTCTGAATTATCTTGGATGTAGAGCAGAAATAATATCTAATGTTACACCAATTGAAGAATTAGATAGGTTTCAAGCTCTAGTACTGTCCGGTGGAGCTCCTCGAATAGAAAGCGAGTCTGAAGCTTTAGGATTAACTTCAGAATATTTAGATTTAGAGAAATGGCCTATTTTGGGTATTTGCGTGGGTCATCAGTACATGGCAACTCATTTTGAGGGAGAAGCAGGGCCAGCTGAAGTTCCTGAATTTGGTTCTTCATTAGTCACACTTATTGAGGAAGGATGGATTTTGAAAGGATTCCCGAAAGAATTTAATGTATGGGAATCTCATAACGATGAAGTACACAAGATGCCAAATGGATTCAGAATATTAGCTTCTTCCGATGCATGTCAAGTACAAGTAATGCAGCATGAAACACTTCCTTACGCTGGCGTTCAGTATCATCCAGAGGTTGAGAATACAGAATTCGGTGCTGAAATTTTCCAAAATTTTCTAGACAAGGCACTTGAATGGAATAAATAGTTTCTGTTTATTTTCTAGAAACATATAGGTCATCTATATTTAAACCACCTGTCTATCGTTGAATATGGCAGATCCAATTACTAGACTTTTTAGTTTAGGTTCTAAGTTAAAAAATCTCCCTGAAGATAAAGAAAAGGCAATTAGTGGTTATGGCTATTATGACTGGGCCAAATCAGCTTTCGAGTGTAGTGTTACCTTAGCAATTATTCCTGTGTGGTATACTGCATTATTCCTTAAGGCTAATGGACTTACAGTCTCACTTTTTTCACAGTCGATGACTGCTGATGCTGTCTTGTCTCTTGTTATAGCTATTTCTACACTTTCCGTAGCAATAATAAGTCCACCTTTAGGTGTTATAGCCGATCGTCGACTTGTAAAAATGCGTTGGTTAAAGGTTCTAACAGTAGTAGGTGCTGGAGGGACTTTCCTTATTGCATTAGCGCCTCTATTCGGAAATGCATCGTGGATATGGATTATGGTGATGTATCTTTTTGCTAATATTGGTCTCAATGGAGCTGGAGTTTTTTACAATGCATTATTGCCTCATCTTGGTAAGCCAGATGAATTAGATGATATTTCAAATCGCGCATTTGCTTATGGTTACTTAGGTGCAGGGATTCTTCTAGTTATTCATCTTATTATACTACTAGCAACCGATTTTGCTGAATGGGCAGTTCAATTCTCGTTAGCTTCATCTGGAATTTGGTGGTATGGTTTTGCACTGATTACATTTGCCTGGGTTCCTGAACCTCCAGTTGAAAACGAAATGGAAAAGCTAAAATTCCAGGATGCTGCAAGATTTGCAGTTGGTGAAGTTACTCAAACTTTGAGAGATTACAAAGACTTTCCTCATTTATTCCTTTACATGCTTGCTTACTTTTTATTTATTGATGGAATAAATACTGTAACTGCATTAGCTGGTGTGTATGGAACTACTGTTTTAGGTATTGGTTTTACAGGGCTTATAATTGCTCTTCTCGTTGTGCAATTTGTTGCAGCTCCATCAGCTATATTATTTACTAAATTAGCAGAGAGTAAAGGTACCAAACAAGCTTTGATGATTTCGATTTGTGGTTGGGTTGTTTTATGTTTTGCAGGGCTCGGTTTTGCTCCATTAGAATTGGAAACGCATGAAGATTATGACATATTATATGAATGGAATGAGGAAGATAGCGCATATTCGGTTTATGTTTCCTGGTCAGCTAATGATTTAGCTCAGAAACTAGATTATGAGGATGATGAATTTGACGAACAAGCTTGGGCAAAACAATGGGCTTATATTCTTCCTACTGAAGTTAATGATGACGATAAAGATATTTTAGAATGGTCTTGGGGAGACTCAGAAGATGAGCCAAATAAGATTTTACTTTTGGGAATTCCGAATTCAAATCTTACTTCTTTTGTAGATTCGATTAATAGTACTAGATTTAGTGTGAGTATACTCGGCGGAGTATTAGATGGTGAAGCTAATGTTGGTGTAGATCACCCAACTAATTTGGGTGATGGTGTTTTAGATAGCATTCCTATATGGGCTAGAGATAATATTTGGAAACCATTAGGGATGGGTGTCTTTCTTCAATTTATCGTTCTTGGCTGTTTTATGGGAACTTTGTTGGGTGGTTCACAGGGACTTGCACGTAGTTTATTTGGTCAGATTGTTCCTGAAACTCGAAGTACTGAATTTTACAGCTTTCTTGGATTCTTTAATAAAGTAGCAGCATTTTTAGGTCCAGCTCTTTACTTCTTCATGTCAGTAATGTATGATAGTCGTGCTGGAATATTCAGTATTGCATTCCTTCTTTTGTTAGGTGCGATTTTGCTTTACCGAGTAGATATTGATGCAGGAATAGAAGATGCCAAAGCTGAAGATAATAGGATAAGGAAATTATTAGCGGAAACAACAGAAGCAGATTATGATTCCATGCATAACAAAGATTAGATATGAGTAGTTCAAGAAAGATTCTAGATGCACCGAAGAAGATTAGAGAGAAATTAAAGGATTTTAACGAAGAAAGGAAAAAACCAAGAGAGCCGATAACTACCAAGGCATCCATGTTTAGTATATTTTCATGGGCTTTTTACGACTTAGGAAATACCATCTTTTCAGTTCTAATAGTTTCATTTTATTTTGGGCTTTGGGTCGTAAGTGATGAAGTAGGCGGAACAGATTCAGATTACGGTTATGCTAATGCAATATCTATGGCGTTAGTGTTTCTCACAGCGCCATTGATTGGAGCACTTTCAGATCAGGCAAGACGTAAGATGCCTTTTCTTTTCGTTACAACTCTTTTGTGTGTTGCTTTTACAGCTTTATTAGGATATGAAAAGGATGGCTGGAGTAAGAGTACAATTTTAACAGTTTCTCTTATTTTCTTTGTAATTGCAAATTATTTTTATCAAGCAGGACTTATATTCTACGATTCAACATTAGCCACAATTTCTACCCCAGGAAATAAAGGTAGGATCGGAGGAATTGGAATTGGTGTAGGTTATGTTGGAGCGTTAGTAGGAATATTATCTGCATTATACATAACTGATACTTTAGGTTTTCCTTACCCTGCAGTATTCCAGTTAACTGCGGCTTTGTTTTTGATTTTTGCAATTCCTTGTTTCATATTTGTCAGAGAAACCCCCGGAGATAACTTCTGGCCTAGTTTAATGATACTAATGGCGACTCTTTTGGGTATAAATGCTTGGTTGGTTGAAGATAATGTTCTGTTAAGATATTCTACTCTATTTTTTGCAATTTGGTGTGTATTTTCATCAATAAATACAAAAACAACGCCCCTATTTAGAGATGGTTCAATAATTGATGCAACATCGGGAACATTTACACAGCTTAAAGGAACGTTATCTATGTTAAGTAATTTTCCAGGTTTATCTAGATTTTTAGTTGGAAGAGTCTTTTACACAGATGCAGCAAATACTTCTATTACTTTTGCTGCGATTTATGTTAGAGAGGAGTTTGGAATGGAAGATTCTGAGATAGCTGTTTACACGCTTATTGGTGTTTTCTCATCAATTGTAAGTGGATTTTTGTGGGGGTATTTAGTAGACATTGTGGGCCCAAAAGTTACTCTTAATGCAGTTTTGTGGTTTTGGTTTGCTTCGTTTACACTTTTAATTTCTACTGTTTGGTTAGGCCTACCAACATGGATGATATGGCTGGCTCCATTTTTGGCAGGAGTAGCATTAGGAGGAACCTGGTGTGCGGATAGGCCATACATGCTTGTTCTAACGCCACCTCGTTACATAGGTCAATTCTATGGCTTGTATAGTATGGTTGGACGATTTGCAACTATTATCGGACCTTTATCTTGGGCAATCATAGTAGATGAGTTAGGCTTTGGAAGGCCTGCAGCAATTGGTTTTCTTTTCATAGTTATGATAATTGGTTACATTATTCTTCAAGGGGTAGACGATGAACCGAGGGAATGGCCTCCAGAATTACAAGCTGATTACGAGCCTGAGCCACCTCGTGGAGCAATTGGAAGGTCACGATAACCACTTTCCAATAGATCTACCTCTTTTTGGACCCCATCAAATTAGGGACATATGAGCCCATACCTAGCAGTCGTAAAAGTAACTGGTATTTTAAAACATTTCAAACCAATAACGTTGATAACAACGTTGCTATTAGGGTAATTGACGGTGTATGGGTGTAAATCGAGTAAATCAAAGGTCACATAGACGAGACATAACCACTTTAATGTTATTCCTAGTGGAATATTATGGAACGTCGTATAGATCACTATTTGGAAAGGTTAGTATCTTCAGATTCAATGACTTTTTACAAGGCAGTCTGTGAGTTTGCTAAAGAAAGAATTGAACCTAACTATCTTCATTGGGAGCGTAATCACGAACTAATTCCAGAAGATATAATTGAGGAAATGGGACAGATGGGATTATTTGGTGTGACTGTTTCAGATAAATATGGTGGCCAAGGAGGTAATCAATTAGATTTAATTTTGATGGGATTGGCTTTGGGCTATCATTCTCAATCATTAGCAATTACACCTGGTGCAGCTATGTCTTTAGGTGCTAAACCTCTACAACTTTTTGGAACAGATGCACAAAAGGAAGCTCATCTTCCTGATTTAGCAGCCGGGAATAGAATGTTTGTTTTTGGCTTGTCTGAACCCGGTAGAGGCTCAGATGCTACAAATCCAGAAGTTACGGCCAAGAAAGATGGTGACAAATGGGTAATTAAAGGAGAAAAGTGTTGGTCAACTAACGCAAAGTGGTCAAGTCACGTTGTAGTACATGCCATGACTAGTCCTGAATCTAAACCAGGTTATCGAACCACATGTTTCATAGTACCTATGAATGATTCTAATGTTTCTTATCAAGAAATGGCAGGAAAAGATCTCTGGAGTCAGTCATCTACAGGTTCTATTTCATTTGATGAAGTAACTGTAACAGATGATGCAATATTGGGCAAAGAGAATGAAGGATTCAAAGTAATGGCTAAGACATTGAACGGAGGCCGATTATTCATTGCTGGTATGTCTCTGGCTTCTCTGGCGTTTGGCCTTGATAAATGTAGAACCTATGCTCAGGAAAGAGAGCAATTTGGAGTTCCTATAGGAAGCTTCCAACGAGTTCAAGATGTAATTATTGATATGGATATTACCTTGGAACAAGGTTTGACATGGCTCATTGACTTAACAAATAGATATGATGATAATACATTGGATAGGGAATCTGCTGCTAAAGTAAAGATAGAATGTTCTCGTAAAGCTTCAGATCACATGACAATGGCTATGGAGATATGTGGTGGAGTTTCTTCATTAGACGAGTTTGGATTGACTAGACATCACAGGGATTTGTTTGTTTGTCGTGTTGGCGAAGGTAGTAATTTTGCGTTGAAAGGCTTTGCCGCTCGTCCGTTGATGCCAGATATTACACTTCAATAAGGGCAAACAGTTATAGAGACTGCAATTATGCACAATAGTGGACTTTGAACAGCTTGTTTGCTACAGCCAAACAATTATTATTTTCATCCTAGTAATTGGCTATATAATTAATTACCAAAAAAATCAAAATCAGGCATATGTAAAGAAAGGAATAAACTGTTCAAAATGTGGAGAGCAGCTATTGGGAAGCGACCCAAATTATTGTTCAATTTGTGGACATATGAATTCTCATTCTAAAGGTTCCAATTTAGAAAAATAGTTAAAATTTTAAGTATGTAGTTATTTACTGCCAATTATGAAACATAGAGCTATTAATTTATCAAACGGCACACAAAGTAAATGTGGCATGGCCAACTGTAATGGCTCAATTAAACGTTCAGTTTCCCGTAAAAAAGTAGATTTAGTCCCTGAATTAGAAGTCAGTGGAAACGGCAAAAAAATTGGATTATGCCAGTCTTGCTACAGAATTTTTAAAAAAGCTACTAAAAAGGATAGAACTCTGGAGTCTCTAGGAAGATGAATTCTTCTTACGCAATATTCGAGGCGGAATTTCGCACATCATTCAGAAGTGCTATTCAGTCTTTTAAGAAACGATTTGCATCAACCTTCTTTATTTCATTTTTAGGGATTATTTTTTCATTTGCTTGTATTCGGTTGATGAATTTTGTAATTCAAAATCCTCAGCTTTTTCCAGAGGGTTCGAATGAAGGATATGGTACGATTTTACTTGTATATTTTTCATTGTTTACTCTCAGATCAGCAGGAATAACTTACAGAAAAATTGTCAAATCTAAGATAATGGACATGTATCTAGTTCAGCCTGTAGTTCCCAGATCTATAATGTTAGGTCAATTTTTTTCAGTTCTTATTCCAAATTTATTTATTACTTCAGGGATGCTCTTAATTTTCTTTACAGGTAATGTTGTTACTAAAACTAATATTTATGTTGAGATAGAGTTCTTTATTTTGTTGTACTTATTTTCATTTTTATCAGCACTAAGTGGTTTTATGTTTTCATTAATAGGTTCTTTGCATCCTTTTTCTAGAAAGCTTAGTTTTTTGGTAGCTTTATTTCCAATACTCTTAGCTCTTCTTTTAGTATCAAACGCAGCACATCAAGATCCTACTTTAGCTATAATAATAGTTTTAGTTTGTACATTACTTTTACTTGTTTTCTTTTATTTTATGGATAACATTTTTGTTGAAGCTTTGGAATCCTATAAGATAAATTCTTCTTCGCACAAGAATCCTGTGCGTTTACTTCAATTTAATTGGTTGAGTCCATTTGTCGGACGCCGCGCGTCAGCAATTTGTTCTAAAGAAGTAACATCCTCAATTAGGGAAAGGGACGTTCTTAGCTCTGCATTTTCAACATTTTCAATTTCTTTATTGATGGTGTTTTGGTGGTTTAAAGTAGGAATTCCAACCGAACCTGTTGGAGATTTACCTCCAAAATTGTATTACCCTGGAATGCTTGCTATTAGTCTGTATCTTGGAGCTCTATTGCAATGTACAATGCTTGGTTCAACTATACTTGGGGTTGAAGGCAAAAGATTGTGGATTATGAAATCTAATCCAGTCGAATCATTATTAATTATGAAAGGTAAGGCCTTTGCGCTCTTGTTCATGGCTTTTCCAGGTCTTTTATCTATTTGGCTTCCTATTTGTTTTTTGGCTAAGTTTCCGTTTGAAGTAACTTTGTTTTTTGGGGAATGTGTTTTAATTTTATTGTTTGTTAATACTGGGTTAGGTATATGGGCAGGAAGTGCTTTTGCCAATTTTGATGAAAGTGACCGTGGAAATCCGGATATATTAGTGCAGTTTATGTTAATGGGAACATCAGCATTTTTTTCTTCAATATTGCTTATATTGCCAGCATCAGTAATGCTATACAATCATAATATTGGTCTTTTAGCTGGTGGAATATTTGTCCTTTTGTCGTTTGCAGTAATGTTCGCAGGTATTAGGGCTAGTTCCTCGGCTTATCGTACAATCTACATTGATAGTTATGGCGTTTAAAATTTTTAGCAAATAGAATAATAATAGGCGTTCTATGTGTGTTTGTGGTATTGATAGCATCTAATGAGATGGAGGCTTATTTTGAAGATTTGGAGAAAAAAGCCGATACTTGTTATTCTCTAGTTGAAAAAGTTCGAAAGGCGGGTTTTGATCCTTCGGATTCACCAGAGATACCTCGAGCTAAAGATTTAGCTGAAAGGGTAGAAGCACAAGTTGGTCCAGAAGGTATAGCGCCTCGAATAAGAGAGGTAGCTGAAGAAAATGATAGGGAGTCTACTGCTTTAATCATTGCTAAAGAGCTTGCAGGAAAATTAAAATCGGAGTTAGGATTAGAAAAAGCACTAGAGCAGGCAGTTAGAACATCGTTGTCAATACTTACTGAGGGTGTTTTAGTTGCCCCTACAGAAGGAGTTGTAAAGGTAAGTACTCTTGAAAATAGTAACAAAACTAAATGTGCTTCAATATATTACGCTGGCCCCATCCGAGCTGCTGGTGGCACAGCTCAAGCATTATCGGTTTTGATAGCAGATGTTGTGAGGAGAGAATTAGATTTAGATCCATATATTCCAACTCCAGCTGAAATTGAGAGATACAAAGAGGAAATTCCTCTTTACAAAAGGGCAGTTAATTTACAATACGTCCCTAGTCCAGAGGAAATACATACTATTGTTACATCATGCCCAATTTGTGTTACGGGTGAAAGAACTGATAAGTTAGAAGTCGCAGGAAATCGAGATCTTCCTCGAGTTGAGACGAATTCTTTGAGAGGTGGAGCGTGTCTAGTTTTGGCTGAAGGTCTTTGCCTTAAAGCTGCTAAAGTTTTGAAACATGTTGATAAATTGGGAATAAGTGGTTGGGATTTTCTAAGGACTTATACTGAGAAAAAGCGTAAATCAGCCTCTGGCGATGTTAAAGAGCACAAATACTTGAAAGATGTTTTAGCAGGCCGGCCAATTTTTGCTTTTCCAGACAAACCAGGTAGCTTTAGACTTAGGTACGGACGTTCGAGAACTGCTGGTTTAGCTTCAATGTCTTTACATCCTTCTACTATGTTGATTGTAGATTCTTTTGCTGCAATAGGCACTCAATTGAAACTTCAATTGCCTGGTAAGGCGACAGCTTCTACGCCATGTGATACAATAGAAGGACCTTCGGTTATACTAGAAAACGGTACTTTTACTAGACTTGATGATTATAATTTAGCTTTGAAAGTTGTTAACCAAGTCAAGGAGATTGTGGATCTAGGTGAGCTGTTGATTCCTGTAGGTGAATTTTTGGAAAATAATCACCCCTTGCAGCCATCAGGCTGGTGTGATGAATGGTGGGATTCATTGGTTGGTTCTAAAAACATAGGAATATATGACGGAGATTATTCTTTTTCTTCCCTATATGATTTCTGCAAAGAAAACGATTTGCCTTTGCATCCTAAGTATACTTATAACTGGGGTGATTTAGGCTCTAAGGAAATTTTAGATCTTCGTAATCAGCTTGTAAGAAATGGTTCAGAGGTTATTAAGAATCGTTTTTCAAAAATTTATAAAGAAATATTCGTTAAACTGGGTATGTTCTTCAGAATTGAGGATAATGTCATAGTATTAGATGAAGGATATGATCCCTTGATTACATTATTGGGAATCAAAGAAACAGATGGTAAGTTATTAGCAAGTGAGTTAGACAATTATTCGGATGATTCCTTAACACTATTATCAGAGTTGTCAGAGGTTTTGATTAAATGTAAATCTCCAACTCGAATCGGCGCTAGTATGGGGCGTCCTGAGAAGGCTAATGAGCGTAGACTTAAGCCACCTCCACACGTATTATTTCCTCTAGGTGATTCTGGAGGTAATCAAAGATTAATAAATACCGCACTTAAAGAACGTCCTTATCGAAGAGGGTTTACACAAGGTAAGCTAGGTTCGATAGAAATGGTAACACAGCTAAGATATTGTAAGAATTGTAACAAAGAGACTATTTCGCTTAGATGTTGTAAATCTTTAACTATGGTTAAAGAAGACGCTAAGAAGAGAATAGTTGATGTGTCAGAAATAGTAACAAAAGCAATGAATAATACGAAAGTGGGTATATTGCCTAAAGTAAAAGGAATCAAAGAATTGAAATCAGGTCCTAAGATTCCAGAATCGTTAGAAAAAGGGATACTTCGTTCAAAATATGATCTAAGAGTTTACAAGGACGGAACACTTAGGTATGATATGATAGATTTACCAATTACACATTTTTATCCGAAAGAGATTGGATTATCGGTTGAGAAAGCTTTGGAGTTAGGTTATAGTAAAGATATTGATGGTAAGAAATTGGAATCTGAAAACCAATTATTAGAATTAAAAGTGCAAGATTTAATTGTTTCAAAGAATGCAGGTCCTTGGCTAGTTAAGGTAGCAAACTTTGTTAATGATGAGTTAGTTAAACTTTACGACTCAGAGCCATTCTACAACGTAACTTCGAATTCAGTCATGCATGAGTTAATTGGAAGTCTACTAATATGTCTGAGCCCTCACACTTCAGCAGGAGTTCTAGGCCGGTTGATTGGTTTTACTTCAGCTAAAGCTCAATATGGACATCCTTTCTTCCATGCAGCTAAGAGGAGAAATTGTGATGGAGATGAAGATTCCATTATGCTCTTACTTGATGGCCTTCTTAATTTTTCAGATAGTTTTGTACCAACAACCAGAGGGGGAACTATGGATATTCCCAGAGTTCTGTCAACAAGAATTGATCCAATGGAGATAGATAGCGAAGCCCATAATGTTGAATTAAATTCAAAATACCCTTTAGAATTCTACGAGCATTCAGAAAAATCGTCTAATCCTACAGATGTTCTAGAATATCTTGATATAGTTTCAAAGAGGTTAGAGAGTCCTGAACAGTATGAAGGCTATTCTTTTACGCATTCTTCTTCAAGTATTAATCTGGGTCCGAATGAATCCCGTTATGTCACTTTAGATTCAATGAAAAGTAAAGCTATAGCTTCATTAGAATTAGCTAAAAAAACTAGAGCTTCTGATGCAAGTTATGTTGCAGAACAAACAATTGAGAAGCATTTTATTCGTGATATCATAGGAAATTTACGTTCATTTTCAACACAGGGTGTGAGGTGCAAGAAGTGTAATATGAAGTACCGTAGGCCTCCTTTGAAAGATACTTGTTCTTGCGGAGGTTTACTCCAATTAAATATTTCTCCAGCCTCTGTTGCGAAATATAGACAAATTGCAGGTGAGATTGCCGAGACATATGGCTCGAGAAAATTCATTCGTCAAAGGTTAGAGTTAGCTTTCAGTGCGATTGAAGAGACTTTGGAAAATGAACAAATTAAGCAAATGGATTTGGGAGCTTTCCTTTGATAAATGTAATAGATAACATAAATTCAACGAATACTTGGCTGACTCAATTCAATTTAGAGTTATATGATTCAATAATATCTTTAAAACAATCAGAAGGGCGTGGAAGGCAAGGAAGGTTATGGGAATCATATGAAGGTGGTTTTTACTATTCTGTAGTTTTGCCTAATAAGAAGTTATTACCTATAATTGTTGGCATTTCAGTAGCTGAAATTCTTTATGAAAATAGGATAATTGCTAAGGTCAAGTGGCCGAACGATATATTAGTTGAAGGGAAGAAATTAGGAGGGGTGCTTTGCCAACTTCAAGGCGAAAAAGTGATTGCAGGACTAGGAATTAATATGACTAATAGCCCTAGTTTAGCAAAATCTATTTGTCTATCTGACTTAGGTTTTAGTATCGATAAATTAGACTTTATTAACAAATTTAATGAAAAAATTAGGAATGCCATGGAACATAGTGATGAATACATAATTAAACAGTTTCTAATTTATGATTGTTTGATTGGTGAGCATGTTTCCTGGAAAGACGGTAATGGGCAGGTAGTTAAAATTGCAGAAGATGGCCGCCTCGTGGTTAGGGATTCCTTTGATGAATTAATTTTTTTGACAGAGGAGGTTCATCTACAATGATTAATTGGGATTCAGAATCATTTCATCCCGTAGTTAATCTACCTGAAAAGTATAAAGTTTTAGATTTAACTAAAGGTTCATGGAATTCAGGCGAAAGTGAATACTCAATTGGCAGATACAATGAATATAGGCCTAATGTTTACACTACTGATTTATTTGGAGGAGTTCGTAACTTACATGTTGGAATTGATATAGGAGGACCCGTTGGAACTCCTTGTATGGCTTTTATGAATGGAAAAATCCACAATTTTGGATACAATCCAGAAGCTGGTGATTATGGCAATGTTGTAATCACAGAGCATGAAATATCAGGCTCAAAGGTTTGGGCTCTTTATGGTCATTTAGATTCTAAGTCAGTAATTGGCAAATCAAAGGGCCAATCAGTCACAAAAGGGCAAACAATAGGACATTTTGGAAATGAAAGCGAAAATGGTGGTTGGGATCCTCATTTACACTTTCAATTATCTACAGTTGAGCCTGAAACACATGATTTGCCGGGTGTAGTTTCAATTGAAGATAGTGCTATTGCTCTCAAATTATATCCAGATCCTAGATTTGTCCTTGGCCCGATTTACTGAGTTAATAACTTTTTAATTGGGTATGTCTTATACCTAATTATGCGAAGTATAGTTTTCCTTATGTTATCAATGATTTTGGTTTCATCGGGTTGTCTTGACAGCCTTAAAGATGAATTAATATCATGTGAAAATAGCGTTGGGGAATGTAGATATGAAATTCTTCAAGACGGTAAATATTCTAAATTACATATCGAAATTGACTACGTTTCAGGTTATGAGCCTAGTTCCGAAGCTATTGACCTACTTAGGCAGAGAATCAATGAAGTCACTGATAAAGATTCTGTAACTATAAGTCAAGATAGTTTTGGGAGTACTGATAATAGTTATTCACTTCAAGAAATATTAGATATAGAAGACTCTCAACGAACAAAATTTAAGAGTGGTGACGAATTCGTAATTCACATCTTATATCTTAATGGTGAATTTGAGGACAATGAGAATACGCTAGGTTTAGCTTACAAAGGTTCTTCATTTGCTATGTTCCAAGAGAAAATTGAAGACGCAGCCTTCTTATTTATATCAGCTCAGGATATTGAAAAAGCGGTTTTAGTTCATGAATATGGTCATCTTCTGGGATTAGTTAACATGGGATATACATCGCCTCATGATCATGAAGATCCTGAACATCCACACCATTCCAATAATGAAGAGTCTGTTATGTACTGGGCAGTTGAAAGCCAGGATTTTTACAATCAATTGGACGGAGAGCCTCCAAATAATTTTGATTCTTATGATTTAGATGATTTAAATCTGATGAGACAAGGTAAGTTGTAGTGTATACACTAAAATACGTCCATTTAACAATTATTTATATTTTGATTATTAGTATACTTAGTCATACACCTAATGATGACCTTCCAGATTCGGATATTGGATTTTCTAGTATAGATAAAATATTTCATTTGGTAGAGTTTTTTATTTTAGGGTTATTGATTCAATTTTCTTTACATGAAAGGGAAATTTCCAGTCGAAAAGCAATTGTGTTTATGACTATTATTTTTGGTTTTTCAATTGCTTGTCTTGATGAATTACATCAGAGTTTTGTTCAAGGACGTGTTTGTTCAGCGGAAGATGTGTTATTTGATTTTTTGGGAGTATCCTTGAGTTTTTTTAACTATAAAAACTTTTTTTAATCTTTCTAATTTTTCTTTTTATCTTTACTACTCTTCTAGTTTTAGGTTTGGTATCAAATGAAATCCATCCTGTACCTTTTTGCGTGCAACTTGGTTCGTCAGTGTAATCTGCTGCCATGATATTTCGCGGCTTACGAATTCGTTATTTAAAACTAATGTATGTTTTATGTCAGGTGATGGGAGTAAGCCCCTTTCTGTTAACCTAAAAGGTTGGCGACATTTAGCTTCGCATCCTACCTACCGCTCCCGAGCAGGTCTAAGCGGTTACTTGGAATTGCTCCGGCAGGGGTACTCGTTTCATCAAATCCTCCACTGACGTCACGTCCTTGACGATCATCCCTATAGTGGGGCTGTGTCGTTTCTGTTGCATTGCCAATCTTCTCAGATTCCTTGCGGCTGCCTTGCTCATGGAGAGGGGACTTTCCTCAGCCTAAGGCCGTCGGTCGCCCTCCATCTCCTGACATCCATTTAGTGATGCTTAGAATATATAGTTCACTGTTACGGTAAACCCTTATTTACTGGATATAATCGCAATTAATGCCAAAGGATGAAGAGGCTTCTACAAATCTAAACGAAAATGATTCTGATTACAAAAGAGCTCATGATAAATGGGTTAAAGAAGTCTTAGAACCTGCTCTTGCTAAGCATCCCGAAAGAAATAAAAAATTTATGACGACTTCTAGTCAAAATGTAGATAGATTATACACTCCATTAGATAATTCAGGTATTGATTTTGAGAATGATATTTCTTTTCCAGGTCAATTTCCATATACTCGAGGTATCCACTCAACAATGTACCGTGGCCGTCTATGGACCATGCGAATGTTTGCAGGATTTGGGTCTGCTGAGGAGACAAACGAGAGATTCAAGTACTTATTAGAGCAAGGTAACGCAGGTTTGAGTACGGCTTTTGATTTACCGACTCTTTATGGATATGATAGTGATTCTCCTATGGCTGCAGGAGAATTTGGTGAGTGTGGCGTAGGAGTTAGTAGCATTGAAGACATGTCTATTTTGTTTAAAGATATTCCGCTTGACAAGGTTACTACCTCAATGACGATTAATTCGCCAGCGGCGATGACATGGGCTATGTACATTGCTAATGCAGAAAATAGAGGTATTCCTAAGTCTAATCTTGGAGGTACAATTCAAAACGATATTCTTAAGGAATACATCGCACAGAAAGAGTATATTTTCCCACCTAATCCCTCTATGAGATTAGTCACAGATACAGTTGAATATGGGACTAAAAACATGCCTAAGTGGAATACCATATCAATTTCTGGATATCATATTAGAGAAGCAGGTTCAACAGCAGTTCAAGAACTAGCTTTTACTTTAGCAGACGGTTACGCTTATGCTGATTGGGCAATTGAAAGAGGCTTGAACATTGATGATTTTGCACCTAGATTCAGTTTCTTTTTTAATGCCCATAATGACTTTTTTGAAGAAATAGCAAAATATAGGGCAGCCAGAAGGATTTGGGCTCGGGATATGAAATACAAATATGGAGCTAAAGACCCACGAAGTTTAACACTTAGATTCCATACACAAACCGCAGGCTGTAGTTTGACAGCTCAACAACCTGAAATTAATATAGTTCGAGTAGCTATTCAAGCAATGGCAGGTGTATTGGGAGGTACTCAATCGTTGCATACAGATTCAATGGATGAAGCTCTTGCTCTACCCTCAGAAAAAGCTGTTCAAATTGCTTTAAGAACTCAGCAAATTATAGCACATGAGTCCGGTGTAGCTAACGTAGCTGATCCTTTGGGAGGAAGCTACTACTTAGAATGGTTAACAGATGATATGGAGAGGCAGGCTAGAGAATACTTTGATCGAATAGACTCTCTGGGTGGCGTAGTTCCAGCAATAGAGAAAGGTTTTTTCCAAAAAGAAATTGCAGCTGCAGCATATAAATATCAACAAGAAATAGACAATGATGAAAGAATAGTTGTTGGAGTTAATGAATTTACCTCAGACGAGCCGGTAGAGATACCCATTTTGGAAATGGATCCTGAGGGTTTTGAAAGGCAATGCAAGAGGTTGAAAGATCTTCGTTCTAATAGAGACAAGAGTAGGCATTCAGCTAGTCTTAGAGCAATTGAGAAAGCTGCAGAGGGCGATGAAAACCTTATGCCCCATTTTATTGAAGCTGCAAAAGCCAAAGCGACTCTTGGTGAAATGTGCGATGTTTTGAGAGGCGTTTTTGGTGAATATAGAGAGGGCTCAGATTTCTGAGGATATTTTGAAATCAATAGTATTTGGTCTTACTGGAAAGAATGCCTCGGGTAAAGGAACTGTGGCTGAAATATTGAAGAAAAAGAAATTCATATATCACTCTTTATCAGATTCACTTAGGGATGAGCTAAAAGCATTAAAAAAGGAAGAGACACGTGAAAACTTAATTGAGATAGGAAATAAGCTTAGAGAAAAAGGAGGTCCTGGTGTCTTAGCAGATAAATTAATGCCTAAGTTAAATTCTGAAAATAATCATATTGTAGACTCAATTAGAAATCCACTTGAGGTCATTTCCTTGAGGAAAGAGACTCAGTTACGTAGTTTTTTCTTGATTTCAGTTGATGCAGATGCAAGACTAAGATATGATAGGCTTTGCTCTAGAGGCAGAATTGGAGATACCGATTCTTGGGAGAAATTTGTAGAGCAGGAGAAGAAAGAAGAAAATAATGACGATCCAAATAAACAGCAATTATCTAAAACAATGGAAATGGCAGATTATAATATAGATAATAGTGGAACTCTTGAGGATTTGGAAGCACAAGTAAACAGAATTATTTCGAGTTTATAGATTCCACTCGTATGTTGTTGTTAAGAAGAACATGAATGCAATTGGCATTAAATGAAATGCCATGCCAAATGCAACATTTACAACCATCCATCTTCCAGCATAATTGTTTGGCATCTCCATGACTTTGTCTACTACCGTATTTGTGGTATCTACAACTTTACCTGCAAAAAACCCAACAAACTTTGCGACTCTTTCGTGAGGCAATGCCTCATTACCTTTGTCTCTTGAATTCTTTAACCAGTCTCCCATTTGGAGCATTCTATCAACCATGGGCCTATACTTTTGAACGTCAACACTTATCAGCTTAACAGCTAAATTTCTTGTATCCCATACTCTTCTCCAGTCAAGATAGGTATGCCCTACAAAAAATAAAATCATTAGCCATATTTGCCATGGAGGCGTTTGTTCCCAGTTTGGAGGAGTTAACGTTAAATCAAAAAATTCTACAACTCCATCTTCAGGTTCAAAAATAATAAATCTCAATATTGCAATTGTTGCCGGAACTAATAGTCCCACGGTAAATTTTGCGGCTATAGAATAACCTCTTGGAATTTCTCTTAGTCTTTCAAAAATCCATCTCAAGTGGTGCCCATGAATCTGAATTGCTTTTAATGCAGGTTCTCCCAAGAAAATTAGTCTTTGTATAATTGGAATGAATATTAGTGCGTGAAAGTAGAGTTCCCATGGCGTATCCCAGCTTAAGTAATCATCTAACATTTTCTATTTTAGTTAAAGGAGGGTGTTAAAAAAAGGACCTAATAGGTGTTCTATGTCTCGAAAGCGCAGCAGGCGCCCAAAATTCCAGGAGAAGCTTGCCAGAGATAGGATTAACAAATTGTTTCTACTACTTGATTCAAAAAATTTTGTTACACAGATTAACCCTAAAAAATGCATTAACTTCGTTAAACTTATAGGGAAAAGGTATAATCAACGATTACCAAGTTCACACAAAATTAAATTTTGTCGCAGCTGTAATTCTAAATTTAATTCAGATAATAGTCGCTTCCGAATTTCTAAAAAAGGCTGGCGTTCGATTAGTTGCTTAGAATGCGGTATGATATATCGCTTTAAAATTTAATTTGAATCTATTGTTTTTTGTTCTAGTTCCTTGCGATAACTGATTAACATTTTATCGACATCATTGTTAGAAATACCTAGTATTCTAGCTGCGAGTAAGGCTGCATTTTCACCACGGCCGATTCCAACTCCAGCTACCGGAACTCCAGGAGGCATTTGAACAACAGATAGTAATGAATCCAAATTTGCAGGGGAGCTCGATGATGCACAAGGCACCCCTACGACTGGTTTTAGTGTATGCGCAGCCACTACTCCAGGAAGTGCAGCAGAAAGTCCAGCTAGTGCAATGAAAACGTCAGCTTCAGACTCTTCGATGACATCAACAACTCTTGCTGGTGTTCGATGTGCAGAAGCCACAAATGTTTCAAATGTGATATTAAATTTGTCTAAAATTTTTTCAGCTTTTTTAGCTGTAGGCTTGTCACTTGCAGATCCCATGATTATAGTCACTTGACTCATAATTTTTTAAAAGAGGTATGGATATAAGAAGTATGTTGATATGATGTCTTTAAGAAAGGCTGTTTTTAGGAATCTGCGCCCGGATAGTGTAGCTTGGAATCACGGAAGCTTGCGGAGCTTCAAACCTGGGTTCGAATCCCAGCCTGGGCGCCATATTCTTTTAATGGTTAATGAATAACCAAACCTTGTCCAGAGTCATAACACAAACAATTTTGCTGATTTTTTTATTAAATTTACTTCTTCCATTTGCTCAGCCATCTGAAGAGTTTCAACCTATTCCAATGACTCATGTTCATTTAGTTGACGATAGGTTAGAAATTGTTTACAATGATATTTCTTTGTCTGAAGAATTGGGCTTAGTAGAATCTCCTGAAGGTAAAATTGATTTATTTGCTAGAGTCTCACATTTAGATGAAAGCCATCATGGCTTTATAGAAAATCTTGGAGGTGTTATCACTTCTAGTTTTGACAGATTTGATACATTTGGATTTATTATCGATGTTGAAAAAGTTCCGGATGTAGTCTATTTACCTAATTTGGAATGGTTAGAAGCGAATGTTCTATTTTACCCTACACTTGATAACAGCGTTGAATCAATAGGAACTAGTCAAATTTGGGATGATTTTGGTTTCAGAGGTGAAGATACAACAATAGCTATATTGGATACAGGAGTTGATTTTGATCATGAATCATTGGATGATTTAGATGACATTTCCTCGACTTATGATCCTAAGATTGCGATTGATTCTAATGGTATGCTTGGTTTTTACAATGCAAATACAGACCAAGAATATCCTGATGAGCAGCCTCACGATTCTGGAAGTCATGGAACTCATTGTGCAGGGATTGCCGCAGGAACTGGCGGTTCTAGTGGGCAGTATGCAGGCGTTGCACCTCAAGCTAAGCTTGTCGGAGTTATAGCTTTAGACGGAGGTTCAGGAGATGAGGGTGATTTACTCCGCGCAGTCGACTGGACAATTCAAAATAAAGATAGATTTTCGATTGATGTAATGTCTCTTTCATTAGGTGGTCCGGTTGTAATTCCAGGAGCAACTAACACAGGTAGTTCGTCAATATCCCAAGCACTAGATGTTGCTGTAGATGCAGGCATTGTTACAGTGGTTGCCATAGGAAATGGTAACTTAGGTTTGGCAGCTCACCCCGCTTCAGTATCTTATCCTGGAGATAGTGTTAAGGCCATTACAGTGGGTTCTGTTAATGATGACCATTCAAGAGAGATTTACTCTAGTAGAGGACCTACAGGCGATGGTCGTTTGAAACCAGATGTTATGGCACCCGGCGGAGCTATAATGTCAGCCCAAGCAGGTTCGGGCGATGGATATGTATCATACTCAGGCACTTCGATGGCTACGCCTCATGTTGCAGGTGTAGCAGCTCTTATGCTTCAAGCAAACCCAAATGTTAGTCCTACTTCAAGTACAGACTATGTGAAGCAGATTCTAAGAGAAACCAGTGATCATAAGGTCCCATTAGATGTGGATTGTGGAGAAATATTCTCACCTAACAACTGTTATGGATGGGGCACTGTAGATTTAATTGGTGCAGTTTCACGATCTATAAATCTAAAAGATGTAGATCTTATCGGAAATACAGGCATTCAATCTGAAACGAGTGAGACATTTGAAGCCTCTATGACCTATACTAAAACAGAACATACAAATCGCGGCAAAGACGGAGGTACTATCAATAATTTTATCGAGGGAAGTGATTTACCTGATAATGTCAAAATAGTAGCTACATATTCTAGCGATTGGCCAAAACCGAATACCTTCTTGCTTAGCTCAGGTGAAGGTTCAGGCATTAATGCCGAAAGTAGTATGAATTCAGTTTACGAACAAAATGGTAAGTGGATTTTGGAAGCTAATTTCAACTTTACAGGTTCTGTATCAGCAGGATCTTCTGTAGACAGCTTTCCAAGCTTTCAGTTTGACATAACAGCTCCGGATTTCAACGAGGCTATCCCTTTGACAGTTTTTTATTCGATAAACGATATGTTTGGTGACACTAAGAATTTCACTATAGCCTCATTTACAGATCTTCCTGACCTTTTCATTGAAGAGGTAGTTATTTCAGAAGATATCCTTGAGGACCAAACTATTCCTTTAACTGCTCGAGTTGTTAATCAGGGGCCAGGTCCTGCTCGTGAATATCAGCTTAATTTTTACAACGACGATGAATTATTCGAATCCATAATGGTTGAAGATAGGTTGAATTCGGATGAGGCATTTAATGTTCAGGCAGAGTGGATCGCTGTTAAAGGTAACCATGAGTTATCAATTGAAATAATCTCCGTTGTCCCTCAGGATCAGGATGAATCAAATAATTATTTTTCATTAGACGTTTCGGTTTCAGAATTTGTTGATATGCAACCGCCTCTAGTTTTCATAACTGAACCAGATCAAAATGAAATAGTATCCGAAATAGTTGTTGTTAAAGGAAGCGCAAGTGACAATGTTAATTTGGAATATGTTGAAGTAAGGTTGCTGCCCAATGACTGGGAGAGGGCTAATGGTTTTGAAAATTGGTTTTGGTCATGGAATTCAAGTAATGATTTGAATGGCAGATATACAGTCCAAGCTAGATCCTTTGACGGATTTAATTATTCATCAATATTTTCCATAGATGTTGAGGTGACAAACGAGGGGTCAAACCGCAGACCTACGGCCTACTTAACTTCAAATTTGAACGAGGTTTATGTTGGTGAAAATATTATTTTTTCTGGTAATGGTTCTACAGATGATTCAGAAGTTATCAAATACCAATTTAGTTTTGGTGATGGGAGGCAAACCGATTGGAAGGAGTCTTCCTGGGTAGAATACTATTTTGAAAAGTCAGGTCAGTTTGAAGTAATTTTAAATGTCGAAGACGATGAAGGTGCTCGTTCTTCTGCAGGTGATTCAATTCTTATTGAAGTTAAAGAGGAACCCGTGAATAATCCACCAGTAGCTCAAATATTTTCACCAAAGTCTGGTGATGAATTTAGAAATGATGAATTAATTCAGTTTTCAGCTCAAGGGTCAAGTGATTCCGATGGTGACTCAATTAATTTTATTTGGTATAGCAGTTTAGATGGAGAGATATTGCGAACTTCGGCCATTATGGGGGAAGCTATTCTTTCCCAAGGCACTCATATCATAACTTTAAGAGTTGAAGATTCTCAAGGAGAATATTCAGAGCAGTCAATACAAATCTCAGTTTCTTTGTCTGTTGAATCATTTGATTCAGATGAAAGTACCTTGAGTTCTCTTAGTTTCTTAGTAACAACTTTACTTGTTGCAACAATCTCACAAATTAGACGAAAGTATTAGTTCCCTTTAAATTCTACTCTTGAAACTTCATTTTCCCATAAAACTAATTTCACTAAGTTGCAAATTTTATTTTGATTTTCATCAAAATTCCATTCATTTTTAAAATGTTTATACAAATTATTCCAAATCCATTCAATTAGAACTTCGCTGGTAGGATTCTCAAGCCCTTTGATATCATTCAAGTAATTGTGATCAACTAAGTCGTATGTTGGTTTAATTGCAGATTCAATATGTCCAAAATCTATTACGAAACCAGTTTCAGGATTAACTTTACCTTCGACATGTACTTCTAGTTTAAATGCTAAACCATAAACGTTTCCACAAGGGTGGCCTTCTGGAACTTTCGGTAATTTCCTTGCAGATTCAAATCTTACAATTTGGACTAATTTATGCATTACAATTCGATAACTTCGCCAGCGTCAGGCATAATCCATCTTCTTTGCCTGTACTTCTTTAGAATATCTTTCTTTTCTGCTCGAAGTTTTCTGTTTAAATGTATTAGTGCCATCTTTTTTGGACGAGCCATGTCATCTAGTCTTTCTAGTTGCTGAAGAGAGCAATGTGTCTTTGTTCCTATAGTTACAGTTTCACCTCTTGGATTTTTTACAGTTCCGTCACTAGTGTATGCTTCGTGTACCAACAGATCAGCATTTGTGTAAAGTTTTGAAGCTGTAGGTGTAAACATTCCGTCGCCAGAATAGCAGAAAACTTTAGTTGGACTTCCAGCTTCTAATCTTAATCCTAAATTTTGAACAGTGTGTCTTGTGTTAACAACTCTTAGATTCCAGTCATCCCACCTGTGAGATCTTTGTAACTCTCTGAATCTTAGTGTAAATGGTAGGTTGGCAACCATTCCATGATATGCAACTTCCATTAATCTTTCAACGTTTCTTTGTGTTCCAACAGGTCCAAATAGGTAAAATGGTCTTGTTCTGCCATCTTCCCACATTCTCATCATAAGTGCAGGCAATCCAAATACATGATCGGCATGGAAATGTGAAATAAATATACCGTCTAGATAATCAGGTCTTTTTGATTGGTGCCATACCGAAGGAGGTGCAGTTGCACCACAATCTACTAACATTCTTCTTCCTGCGGCTTCTACTAAAATACAGGTGTGAGTATTATTCTCATCGAAAGCTTCTCCAACACCTAAAAAAGTTACTTTCATTGTTTTCCTCCGTTTAGGCTGTAGATATCGCTATAGCTTGCATATTGATTTTCTTTCGTATACATTTCTGTTTTCATTATTTCACATCGCGTCATTATTACAGTTAATCTGCAAAAATTATATTTCGCGCACAAAGGGCAAATATATAAAATTAAGTCGTAACCTTTATCAAACACCCAAAAAATTTAATGCAATCTTCTTCTAAAACTTTCTAAATATTTGTATACTGAACCGTGCTCAGAACCTGATAATACCATAGAGATTGCTACTTTAGCAGCCTCTAAACCTTCCAAGTCCGAAATAATGCAAACAGTATGTCCCTGAATTGCAAGATTGCAACCAGTCATATCCTCTATAATGTGCCTAGTTTTTCCTCCCCTTCCAATTAGTCGTCCTCTTACAGTACCAAGTCTCTTTTTTGATCTACCTACATAGTCCCTAATATCAACAATTTCGAAGTAATATTCCATTTCAAGTAGCTGGTACGCAATTTCAGGACTAAATCCTCTTCCAATTGCTTTAGCGGTATTTATCACTTGTAAATTCTTTAGAGCATCTTTTTCATTTCCTTTTATTATCTCAAAAAGCCCCTCATCAGAATCAATAGAAATATCACATCCACTCAATTCTTCTAATTTCCTTTTAGTCTTTCCGCCGGGACCAATCAACGCTCCAACCCTTGATGCAGGAATTCGGACATATTTCATATATTGAATTCCTCTTCTTTCAAATCAGGTATATATTTTTTCCAAAAACGATGTAGATTTTTCATATCTCTTTGGTGTAACTTAGAATAAAGGGGATGGCTTTCCGGAACAGCTTGTCCTACATCTATAATGAAAGGCTCCTCTCTTCTGTTCAGTATGTTATATTCGCTTAAATCTCCATGTGAAAGCTTTTGTTTTCTATAAGCTTTGACAGATTTTTTTAATTTATTTAAAAATTTTACAGGTTCTTCAGGTGGCAATTCTCTTATTGTAGGATAAGGTCTAAATCTCCAACCAATATATTGCATTATTACTATATTTTTATGCACGTGATAAGGTTTTGGTACCATTGTTCCCGCAGCTTTCATTGAATGTAAATTTTTGTATTCTTTTTGTGCCCATGTAAAAATTCTTTCTCTTGGGCTGTTTCCACTATTCTTAAATCTACTATCACCCTCTATATATTTTTCTAATTTTCGAAAGGTAGCTGTATTAATTCGGTATATTTTAACAGCTCTGTTCTCACCATTAATTGTTTTAGCCCTAAAAACATTACCCTCTTTACCAGTGGCGATTACATTCTCTATAGTGCTAATTACGCCTTGACTGATCAACTGTTGTAAGTTCCTTAATGTAACTTCGTCGAATACATCATCAATTGTTTTTTTCCAATCTTGTCCAAAGTTTGCATTTATATTTCCTAAGGCTCTGTCAAGTTTTTCGGTTCGACCTTGCATCTATTAGTATATGTCTAAAATTTCAGGTATTTTACCTTTTCTTTTAAGATTTGAGGTCTGAGTAGGAGTATATCTAAATTTAACATCAGCTTTAGTATCTTGAAATGACCAAGGTACGACTATTAGTAAATCATTTTCTCGAACCCACATTCTTCTTCTTAACTTTCCGGGTATCCTCCCCATTCTCCTTTTTCCATCTTCACAAATTAATTGGAGCCTTGACCCTCCTTGAAAAGTTTCAGCAACTGCAAACATCTCACCTTTGGGTTTATAGGGAAGAGTAACTCTAATATTTTCAGTTGGTTCGGGGGTATTTTTTTTATTCTTCTTATTTTTCTTATTTTTATTTGTATCCGGTTTTTTCTCTTCTTCATCAGTAGATTCTTCAACTGCTTCAGTCTCTTCACTATCGTTCGTCACGTTTCTATCGACAAGAGTTCCTATAATAAGATTGCCGCCCCAGCTCTTATTCAGTCCACTCTATTGAATCCTTATGCCTTTATCTCAAACTTGTCTGCATGACAATCACGTTAGACTCGGTGCAAAGATGGTAGATTTTGCAGGTTGGAATATGCCAATTCAGTACACTAGCATAGTTTCTGAGCACAATGCGGTAAGAGAGAGAGTAGGCATTTTTGATGTTTCGCACATGGGCCAAATTTTTGTTTCAGGAAAAGATGCATCTTCGTTTTTGTCTTATGTTACTACCTGGGACGTAAACAAATTATCAGGTGGAGATTGTCGCTATTGTCATATCCTTGATAATGAGGGGCAAATAATTGATGACACTATAGTTTACACATTTAGTAGTCAAGATTACATGTTGGTACCTAACGCCTCTATGATTTCTAAAGTTTTTGACTGGTTAAATCTTAATTCTTCCAATTTTGAAGTCAATGTTCATAACAAATCAGATGAGTTTTTCTGTCTTGCAGTTCAAGGTCCAGAATCACTTAGACTTTTACGTCAATATTTTAATTTGTCAATTACGCCTTTTAAGTTGATTGAATCAGATAATTTGATAATTAGTGGAACTGGTTACACTGGTGAAAAAGGATATGAGATAATGGGGCCAATATCTGAAAGTCAAAGAATTTGGGAATCATTCCTAGAAATGGGAGCTATACCTGTAGGGCTTGGAGCTAGGGATACTCTCAGACTTGAGAAGGGATATCTTTTGTCAGGAACCGATTTTAACGGTTCGCAAACAACACTTGAATCTGGTTACTCATGGGTTATTGATTGGAATCACGATTTTATAGGTAAGGAAAAACTTTTAGCACAAAAAAAGGCAGGGTACAAATCTTTGAGTGGGATTTTACTTGAAGAGCGTGGAGTTTTGCGACCAGGGTTGCAAGTTTTTTTGGAAGGGGAAAAAATATCAGAACTTACTAGCGGTTCATTGTCACCAATACTAAAGAGAGGGATTGGACTCTCATATTTAGATTTACCAATTGGTACTACGGTTAACGTATCAATACGTAATAAACAATTAAAAGGGCGTGTCATTCAGACTCCATTCTTATGAGCGAAATACCTGATAATTTAGGCTACACTGAAGATCACGAATGGGTTGGTCCTGACGAAGGAGATGGAGTAAAAGTGGGAATAACTGACTATGCTCAGGATTCACTTTCTGATGTTGTTTTTGTAGAATTGCCTAACGTAGGAGATGAATACCAAAGAGGCGAAGTTATGGCCGTAGCTGAATCAGTCAAGGCAGCTAGCGACATTTATGCACCTATTTCAGGCAAGATTCTGGCTATAAATGAAAAATTAGAAGAATCTCCAGAATTAGTTAACGAATCTCCTTATGGCTCAGGATGGATGGTTTTAATGAAACCTTCAGAAGATAGGTCTGCATTGCTGGACTCTGACTCTTACAAGAATTCTCTTGATTAGTCACTTAAAAGTTGCTAATAATAAGGCAGAAGAAGCTAAAGCATTTTTAAAAGATAAGGGTTTTTTGAACGAGGGTTATTTGCCAATAAAGAAAGATAATTCTGTACTGTGGCCATTAAATCAAGATTCAGTTCCATTTGAGGGCAAGATTGTTATTTGTAAAGGTACAGTACAAAATAAGAAATCAAGAGATTACAGGATTAATCTTGATGAGAAAATTAGAAGTATTGCCCCAAGATCATTTGATATATTTGGAGATATCGCAATACTAAGGCTTCCAAGCGACTCAGAAGTCTATGAGAAGCAAATTGCTGAAGCTCTGCTTTTATCTCATAAAAATATCAAAACAGTTTGTATTGATTTAGGAGTTCATGGAGAATTTAGAATAAGAGACTTAAGAGTGATTTCAGGAGATAATAATTTTATTTCAGTCCATAAAGAAAATGGTATGAAATTTGAGGCAGATATCTCTAAAGTATATTTTTCACCTAGATTAGCTACTGAAAGGGAAAGGTTATCTTCACATGTGAATAATCACGAAAATGTGCTTGATGCCTTTGCAGGAGTAGCTCCTTTTTCAATTTCAATGGCAATGAAAGGGTGTAAAGTAACATCTCTAGATTCTAACCCTGAAGCAATGAATTGGGCCTTGAAAAATTTCAATCGTAATGGGATAGATGAAAAACATTACAGTTTTTTCAGTTCAAAATTTGAAGATTATGACTTTGGAGAGCAAAAGTTTGATAGAATAATTTTGAATAATCCTACTAATTGTTTACCTTTTTTGGATAAAGCGATGACTTTAGTTGCTGAAATGGGAATGATTCATTTTTACATTATTTGTCCAAAAGATGGAACTTTTCAATTATCAGAACATTTAGTAGAAGAGTTCGAATGCATAGCTAAAAGAGAAGTCCACGCATACTCTCCTTCATCGTCACTTTTTGTGTTTGATATACGGAGAAATTTAATTTAATGTCCAAAATACAAACCAGTAAGTTTTTATATTAGTTATTCAAAAACTGGGTATTCTTTTATTAAGGCCTTGTCAATGGTATGTAACCGTTTACTGTAATGGTACTACGGTAATAGGACAAAACGCGAAGGTGTGCAAAAAATGAATACAAACGTATCAAAATCAAGTTCCTTTTATGGGAAGATGATGGCAATTCTCGTCGTAGCTTTGTTTTCACTTAGCAGTTTTACTGCTATGGTGTCAGCAAGTGATGACGTAGATGAAGAAGTAGAAATAACCTCGGGAATTACCCTTGGTGAAGCATTGGTTTCCGAATCAGAAGGAGAAATAGGCATTGTAAGTGAATTCAATCCCGCTCCTTTAGATGGAGAGGAAATGCCAATTGCCATAACTATGGCGGATGGTAAGTTTTCACCTGCAAGGCAAGCACCAGGTGAGGCTAAAGTTTTCTTAATGGATGACGATGCAGAAAATTGGATGTCAGGTCCATGGATCGAAGCCTCACATGTTGAAACAGCTTTGAACGATGGCGGTTACTCATTCGATGTTTACCGTGGAGGTAAATGGGGAGGAGTTAACAAGGAACTTCCATCTGGTGATGCAGGATTATCAATGATTGATGATTATGAAGTCGTAATTTGGTATTCTGGTTGGAATACAAATGTATTCAGTTCATCTGAAACCTCAGTTCTAGGAGATTACCTAGATGGTGACTGTGGAGGATCAGATAATTTTTGTACAGATAACAGAAATATTATTCTTTTAACACAAATGACAGATTGGGTAGATGCCTACTCGGGAACATTTGAAAATACATACTTACACTCAGATACTCAATCATCCTCTTATTTGATTGTTGGTGGTACCTCTAACCCTATGAAAGGAGTTTCAGGTTCTATTTTTGAAGGTAAAGAGTATGCAACAGATACAGCAGGTGTTCACTACTTAGACAGGCCTTGTGGTATTAAGCCAACAGGAACTGAGGCAGTAGGTGCGTTCTGGTACGATCAAAGGAAAGGCGCAGCTGATGGGCATGAATATCATGCAGTTCAGTATCCTTCAGATATTGGAGCTTCTACAGCAACTCACAAAGCTTTCCACTTTGCGGATGAAATTGGAGTTTTCAATAAAAGATCTGACAGAGCAGATTTCTTTGCATCCATTCTTTCATGGATGGAAGTTACACAAGAATCAACTAAGAATGTAGACATGGGTATTGGAGGAGTAGATATTCCAAATCACGTACAATATTGGAGATCTGTTGAATCTATGGTACCAGTAGATATAGGAATTACAGTAACAAATTATGGAATGTTACCACAAAGTAGTACAGCAGTACACTTGAAATTGAAGAATCAGTTTGGTCAGATTTTGTTCGATAGCACATTTGATACACGTGCTTTCCCTGAAGGCCATCCTATGCACATTGAGGATTCAATTCAAAATGGTGACAGTATAGTATTTACATTTAATAAAACAAATGATAGATATCAAAGAATATACGATGGTCTTGATCCAAACAAGGCTCGTCACGTTCTTTTCACTAGTGCAGGTATGGATGTTTTGACTGCTGAAGTGGTTCACACTGGTGATCAAGGTGCACCAAACAACTTCGTTCAAGCTGAAATTGGAGTAGGTAAATGGATTGAAACAATGGAAGCACCTGAAGATGAAATTGGTATTGCTGGAACTATATCAGATACAACAGATAATGGTGCTAGCAGTTATGATGGAGTTAACATGCACAGAACAGGTAGTTACGACTGGGATGCTGATGGGTGTGGTTACTTCGACAATGATGAAGATACATGTACGGCTGCAGGAAATACCGTTAACAAAACAGTAAATTCAGTTTATCATGAAGGTAAATCTGCTTTAGCAATGTTCAACACAAATGGTTGGTACAAAACTAACGCAAATCCAGCAATTTGTGACTGGGGTGATGATTCAATGAGTGATTCAAACTGTCCAAAATTCACAATGCAACCTAATCAGGACGATGTTTTCGTATCTCCAGCACTTGACTTGAGTGCTATGGAAGAGGTAGTAATTGGTATGTTATTCACAGGTTGTATGGAATCTGGAGATTACTTCAGAATGCAAATATCCAAAGATGGAACAACTTGGACAAATTTAATCAGTTATTCTGGTTTCTGTCCTGGTGAAGGATCCTGGTATCTATGGGGCGGTTCAAACCAAAAGTATCAAGGATATGTTCTAAGTGATACTTATTACGGTAGTGATGATACAGATTCAGTTTATTTCAGAATTCAAGCTGATGCAGACAGTGATCAAAACACAGAAGGCAGTAGACCATACGCTGGTTGGTTCATTGACGAGATAGTTTTCAGAGGAACAGAGAAAATCACTCGTGATGTGGCAGTCGGCGATATTACTGTAGATAAAGATTTTGAAGTAAAAGATGGCGGAGATTCACTCTGGAGAGAGATTAATGCTACAATAATCAATGCTGGAGAGTCTTCATGGCCAAACTTACCAGTCAAATTTACAGTTGAAAATTTACAAGGTGAAGATAAATCTGATTTCTTGGATGTCACAGAACCAGTTATTCAACAATTAGCCGGTAACTCGATTTACGGAGATATAACTCAGAATTCTGATCAAAAAGAACTTTTCTCTGAATTTCAGTGTCCTGGGGCTAACACTTACTACATAACTGTGGAAGTTCTTGTTCCGGCAGGTAAAGATTTCTTCCCATGGAATAACTCTAAAACAGTATCATTCCGTGTATTTGATAATTTCTTCTCCGATGATTTTGATACAGGCGACAGAGAAGATTACAATTATATTGAGGTTGGAAGATTAGATACAGGTAGTGATCTAAATAGATGGTTGATTGATACTGTTCAAAATTATGCATACAGTGGACAATATGTTCTGCAATATGCTGAGGAAGGAACGCACAACTCTGAAGTACCAAACACAGTTGCTGGTAGAGATGACAGTTTCATTACTCAAGATGAATACGATAGAGATGGAGAAGGCAGCAAATGGCAACCAGATGTTAATGTTGACTTGAGAGCAGCTTTCAAACCATTAATTATGTATGCAATCAAGTGGGACTTAGGATCAGGTGACAGACTTGAAGTTAGAGCATCTACAGACTTTGACAGTTCACAAAAAATAGGTGGAAGTGAAACTTGGACTGTAATTAAGACCTATGAAAATGACTGCAGCTGCCCAATGTTCAGTGAGGATAAAACAACATGGCAAATGGAAGAACTAAGTCTTGAAGCCTTTGAAGGTTACCAGACTTGGATTGATTTCAGAGTTGTAACTGCTAATGGCGGTGGACAAGGTGTCTTGATAGACGACTTAGCTGTCATCGGTAACGAGTACAGGAACAATATCGATATTGTTAATGTAGACACAGTTAGATACTCCGCTTCTGGCGAAGAACATGAATTATCTGTAACTGTTAGAGGAATAGGTCTTGAAGAGCAGAGTGGAGTCACAGTAGCCGCTAGAATCACAGATTCTAATGGTCTACGAGTTTGGCCTACCGATAGAACTTTCAATTTCTTCACAATACCAGGCGCTCTAGCTAAAGGTGAAGAATTCACTGTTGATCCAAGTACTGCAGGAGCTGATTGGAAGTGGGGTTCAGATCTTGGTCCAGGTATTTACAGAATGCACATTCAAGCATTAAGAGATGATGATGTACAGGTTCCTGATGAGAGCCGAGCAAAGAACTTCCGAACTATAACTTTAGTTTTGGGAGCAGCATTGTTAACCGGTGACCAATGGTCAATGGGTGACGGATGGAGCTCAGGTTCATACATCTGGGATGGTTCTGAAGATGGTTCTTTAACATCAGAATTCTTTACAGTTTGGAACAGCAAGCCATTCTTGGTTGTTGAAGCAGAATACGAATTGGTTGATGCAAGTGTTAAGGCACAAGTCAGATCTGGTAACAGCGGACCTTGGTATGATATAAAATGGAGATCAACAGACCAGTTGTCTACATTATACTCTATACCTTCTGCAAATTACACTCAATTACCAATGTATTGGGAAGGAAGTAGTGCATTCGATAATTCAACTGCACAAACATTCTTCGCTGACTTAGGTGCAGTAGAGCAACTAGGAGATGGATCAGGAAGTCTTCAAGATGCATATATCGGAAGCGAAATGCAAATTCGTTTGACCGGTTCTTCATCAGGTCCAGGTTCCTCAGGAATGTTCAAAGCTTATTATCCATCAGTTTTTGGTTTGGATGATTACTCTGTTGATTTGAAAGATATTTCTCCAAAGACACAGAATGGTGAGCCTTCATCACTTACAGGTGATACAGTAAGTCGAACTTACACTGTGAAGGTCAACAATTTTGGAGCTTCATCTGATTCAGGAGTAGTAGACTTTGTTCTTACAGCTCCAGACAATTCATTCGTTGAATTGTTTGACGGAACTATGGCAATCATGGATTCGGTTCTTCAAACAGGAAGAGAAACCTACGTTGCAGTTAAGCCGATCAGCGGTTCATGGGGTAATGGCAGAGATGCTTTATCTGGCGGTGATCAAACAGCTTACATCAATTCCGATGGGCAAATTGGATGGCCAAGTGGTACAGTCGAAGTAGGACAACCAACTGGTTGGGACATCAACAATCCAACTAAGACTTCTTGGAATGCCGTAGAAGGTAAACCGAGTGAACCTAGTGCAGCTAATTTCGTAAGTCCAGGTCAAGTTATGACCGTTAACATAGATGTTACAATTGGATATGCGCAGTGGGCCCCACCAGGAACCTACAGTATTCAAGCTGATGCACGATCATGGTCTGACTACGATAACACTTTTACAAGTGGAGATTCCGATGGACAAGCTACGATGATTATTGCAAAACCGGACCTTTCAATAGGTAGCGATGTAAGATACATATCTCACGCAACTGGCTACGGAGAATCCGGTGCAGGTTGGGTCAAAAAGACAGGTTGTGTAAACAATCCAGCAGGTAATAATCCTTGTGAAAAAGATGAATACTTCAGATTCATGTTCCAAGTAGAAAATACAGGAACTGAAACAGTAGGTACCTTCAGAGTAGGTCTTCTTGATTTCACAAG
>JAPOKN010000061.1 GCA_029977605.1 Methanobacteriota archaeon | reverse complement strand
CTCTTGTAATATTGAATTTACGACATGTTCATTTTCTTCTGGGGCAAAAGTACAGGTTGAATAGATTATTTGGTCTCCTTTCTCGGCCATTTCGCAGGCTCTATTGAGTATTCCTTTTTGTATTTTTGAAAATCTTTCATAATCTCTATCTTTAATATTTCTTTTGATAGTATTTTTTTTCCTAATTGTTCCTTCCGAACTGCACGGTGCATCAACAAGAAAAATGTCAGCTTTAGTATTTGGAAACGACCTAAAATCTCTTAGAGTGACTGTTGTATTTACTATTCCTAATCGGTCTAAATTACCCCTCAATGCCTTTAGCCGTGAGTGTTTGTTATCGTTTGCTATAATCTCTCCTTCATTTTTCATCATTTCAGCAAGTTGTGTTGTTTTTGATCCGGGTGCAGCACAACAATCAACTATCCTTTTAGATTCATTGATGTCGGCGATTGATAACGCAGGCATCATTGACGTTAGTTCTTGTATATAAATTTGGCCAGAAAAATGTTCTATACTGCTTCCTAAATTTTCTAACTTTGTTGTGAATCCATTTCTGTACCAATTTGTAGGAGAAATAGAATTATCATATCTTCTCAGACTTTCTAATATTTTTTCACTATCGCCTTTCAAAGAATTTATCCTAAATGATTGTTTAAGGGGTTGATTTATGCTTCTAGAAAATTCGTCTTTATTATCAACTATTCCAGCATAACGTTCAGCAATTCTTGTTTGCAAAGTAATTTGCTTTTGTGAATTCATGCTCTTAAAATATGAGCCTTTGGATTTTTCACACTAGCCATTACATTTCTTGTATCAATAACTAGCTTGGCGTATTTTCCTACCTTTTCATAATCTACATTTGAGTGATCTGTGGTGATTAAAACTGCATCTGCTTTGGCTAAGTTGTCCTTACTTAAATCAGCATATTCGATTTTTTTTGCATTCTTAATGTAAGGATCATGATAGCATATATTTGCACCTTTAAATCTCAGTAATTCGATTATTTTTAATGCAGGCGATTCTCTCATATCATCTATATCTTTTTTGTAAGCTAGCCCCAAGACCAATATGTTACTATCTCGTATACTTTTAGAATGGTCGTTCAAAGCTTTTCCAATTCTATGGGCTACATTCTCAGTCATTTTACGATTTATTTCGCCAGCTAATTCTATAAATTTTGCCTCTGTATTGTATTCTTTTGCCTTCCAAGAAAGATAAAAAGGATCTATCGGGATACAATGTCCTCCCATCCCCGGACCAGGATAAAACGGCATAAATCCAAATGGTTTACTATCTGCAGCATCAATTACCTCCCAGATATTAATATTCATTCTTTCAAATATTAATTTTAGCTCGTTTACCATAGCTATGTTTACTGCACGAAATATATTTTCCATCAATTTCGTAGCTTCTGCAGTTTCAGGCGAGCTAACTTTAATGGTTTTATCCATTATTTGTGAATAAAGGGCGTTTGCCACATTAAGACATTCTGGTGTTAATCCACCAATTACTTTTGGAATTTTAGAAACTGAAAATTTTTTATTTCCAGGATCCTCACGTTCAGGAGAATATGCTAAAAAGAAATCTTTGCCTGCAACTAAACCAGATGTTTCTAAAATGGGTTTAATAATTTCCTTTGTTGTTCCAGGATAAGTGGTAGATTCTAAAACTATTAACTGTCCTTTTTTAAGGTTATGAGAAATAGAAGTAGTTGCTTTTTCAACGTATGACATGTCTGGTTGTTCGTAGATATCTAATGGCGTTGGAACGCACATTAAAATACAGTCAACAGTTTCCAGTTCACTAAATTCGGAGGTCGCCCTGCTTCCATTTTTAATGAAACCTTTCATCATGTTTGTAGATATATGTTTCATTATTTGTTTGCCTGAATTAATGTCATTTACCTTCTCTTCATCAGTATCAAAGCCCAATACCACAAATCCATTCTGAGCAAATTCAATTCCCAAAGGAATTCCTACATATCCCATTCCAATTATTCCAATTATAGCTTTTCTATCAGTTATTTTCTTAGTGAGAACGTTTTCTTTCATAATTTTTTAATCCATCCATAGGTGTCGTTTTTATTTCCAAATTGTATGTCTGTTAAAAAATCATATAACTTACTAGTTATTTTACCAACATTTGCGTCCGAAAAATTGTAATCATTATCTTTATACCTTATTGACCCAATTGGTGAGATAATTGCAGCTGTTCCTGCACAGAAGATTTCATCCGCTTTCATAACTTCATCAATACTAATTCTTCTTTCTTCTACCTCCATTTCTAGTTCATGTTTAGCCAAAAATAGAACTGAATCTCTTGTTATTCCAGGCAAAATAGAACCGGTTAGCTTTGGGGTGACTAATTTATTTCCGAATATTGCAAAAAAGTTTGCAGCTCCAACTTCTTCAATATATTTTTCTTCTGCAGCATCTAAATAAATCACTTCAGCATATCCTTGTTTCTTAGCAACTCCACTAGGAAGCATTCCAGGTACGTAGTTTCCTACAGCCTTCACACCTCCAGTTCCTTTCAAAGGGGCACGATGGTAATCATTAGTTACTATAAGTTTAATCGGAGTTAATCCTCCTTTGAAATAAGGTCCAACTGGGGAACAGTATACCATAAATGTGTAATCAGAAGAAGGAGCAACTCCAAGACCTTCTCCAGATCCAAATATAATTGGCCTTACATAGAGTGCACCTTTGTCAGTATTTGGAATATAATCAACGTTATCTCTTACAACACTTGTAACACCGTCTAAGAATACATTTTCAGAAATTTCGGGCATTGATAATCGCAAACATCCATTTGCAGCTCTTCTAGCATTTTCTTCCGGACGAAACATTATAATTTCATTATCTTTGGTACGGTAAGCTTTCATACCTTCAAAGAGACCTTGACCATAATTTAGAATAGTAGCAGCGGGAGAAATTTTTATATCATCAAAAGGCACTAACTTCCCTTTTTTCCAATCATCACCAAGCTTACATTTTGAAACGTACATTGATTTTGTTTCTGTGAACGAAAATGTCAAATTATCGTAATCAATTTCATTAGGTTTCATTGTGGTCCTCCATAAATTTTTGTAATTTCTTTTCTAATGTTGGCATCTGCTCTAGTCCTATAAAAGAAATACATACACGTAATCCTTCGTGTCTAATAGAGCCTGTTGATTTCAGAGTAATAGTCGATATTCCATATCTCAATAATTCCAGCATGAGGTCATTCCCTTCATATCCAGGATAAGACATTGTTAAGTAGAAACCATTTCCAACGGGTTCATCCATATCTTTTTTGTAAACTTGTTCAAATCCATACTTTAGAAAAATTTCTTTCACTTTTTCAGCTCTTCTTCCGTATTCGCTTGTTATTTCTATAAAATTAAACTCGCCACTTGTTGCAGCCTCCAGCATTTTAGCCAGTCCATATTGAGCAGTATGGCTTGTTCCTGAAGTGGTTACATACAAACCTCCTAACGAGAATGCATGTCCAAATTGTTCTCTATCACAAAACTCTTTTAAGTTATTATATTTTTTTTCATTTATATGGGGTGAAATAATTGCAATTGCACATCTTGGTCCAGGAAATGAAAATGCTTTAGATGCAGACACCAATGTAATCCAATTTTTACCGTATTTTCCAATTGTTGGAATGAATGGCTTAGAATACGGGACAGAGTAATCTTTTCTAAAATCCATTCCGATATAAGCTAAATCTTCAATTGCAAGAATTTCGTTAGTATCACAAATATCTGCAATTTCTTTTAGCTCAAAATCGTTTAGACAGGACCAGCTAGGGTTATTAGGCGAT
>JAPOKN010000028.1 GCA_029977605.1 Methanobacteriota archaeon | reverse complement strand
TGTATACTTTCGTATATAACCGAAAGGACTGTAAAGCGTGCCCCCACCTTGCACAAATTTTGTAAAGAATTCAACATATTGCAACCTTAGTGAGTTAATTCCGGTTCCAATAATACCAAGTGTAAATACAGTCAAATGTCCTATCAACATTACAAAGACTGCTGCAATTATGCCTGCTGGACCTGATGGCCAGAGAAGTGAAAATGAAATAAAGTTTACAGTGTAAGCTAAACCATAGTCACTCAGACCTATGGCACCTATACGTGCATATGAAATGACGTTCGAAAATATTGTAGGGAATTCTAAAAGCCCAACTACACCTTCGCCGATTATGGCCAAGCCTAGCCCCGTAAGCATAACAACCAAACCTATGGTTTGGAAAGATTCAGGTAATAAGCCAACTAGTGATACTAGTGAGAGAAGTCCTCCCCATAAAATCATGAAAAATGATAGCTTAGCATAGATTGCATGTTTTAAATCATGATGTTTCCATTCATTTAAAAATCCTAAAATTAAACCTAACGAAATATGAATAACACCAATCAATATTGAAGATAAAAGCATTAATTGAGCACCGTGAGGATCGAACTTATGTATTGGGAGGTGCCAGCTGAAACCTTCTGCTTTTTCAATCAAAGGTATATCAAAACTAGGTCCATAATATTTCGCAAATAAAGCTGAAGTATAACCAAGTGTGTTTCCTATATTGTAGAATGATTGACCAAAAGCTTCAGCATAAATGAAAGTTCCAAACAAGAAGGTATAGATACCTGCTGTTCTCAATATCTTACCTAAGTTAGCTAAAGCTTCATTGTGCGCAAACTTGGTTAGTATGTAATGTCCGAATAAAATATATGCAAAACCATAACCTGCGTCCCCAACCATTAGACCGAAAAATAGTGGATAAGTGATAAAAATAATCATTGTAGGGTCATATTCCCAGTGCTTAGGTGTGCTATACAATTTTGTAAATAATTCAAAAGGTTTCGCAACTTCTGGATTATCTAACTTGATAGGCGGTTCATCACTTGAATTATTGTCTACCTCATAGTAAATGTCTAAGCCCTGTAAAGATTGTTGAAGGTCTGAAACCGAGTCTGAAGGAACCCACCCATCCAAAACAAACATATTTTCAGAAGTGGCTAATTTCAGTGGAAGACTAGATTTTTCTGAAAGTGCTGCATAATGCTCCTCACATGCTACTAACCAATCGCCATGTCTTGTTGCAAGTATTTCAATTTCTTGCAGTAAGCCAGCTTTTTCATGCTCAAGTTTTAAAAGTTGACTTGACAACGAAGTTAACATTACCTTAGGTAAACCTTCACCCTCTGGTACGTCCATTGATCTAAAACCAATGTTTAATAATTCTTTCTCAATTTCTGTAGAAATTTCACTTGCGCAAAAAACCACTACATTATCTTCTTTCTGAATAAAATCAATATTTTTATTGGATGCCAAAGATGAATTATCTGAATCTGATGGAAGATGACCTGCAAATACTGCGACACTAGAATAACCTGATAGATATTTAACATCTATATTAAATTCTTCAAATTCTTTAAGCTGCTCAATACTGCTACTAACTTCATCAATTCGCCTGTCGCAATCTCGTTCTTTCGCCTTAAAGTCATGAGCTTGAGATATAATCTCATCTAATTCAGATATCTCTGACTCTATTTCTGAATCTAACTTAATCGTTGAAGGAGGACTCGATTCAACGTCGAGAAGTTTAATTACAGAACGAAGCTTTACAAGGAAATCTGAAGACTTTACGCCATAATCTAAAGACTTACCTAGGCTGAAACCCTCGTCTTCGTTATTATAATCAACTACATGAACTAAATTTTGATCATTTAGCAATTTTGATAAATCTGCTAGATCTTTTTTGTGACCACTAATGGTCATTCTTGACATTTTTTCAGACTTTAGCATTAAGATAAACTCTCCAAGAACTCTTTGATGAATTTATCTGCCGCAGTATCAACCTTACCTTCAGCCTTCTTTTTCATATCGGAATTACTCTTTTTACCCTTCTTTAGGATATCACTTTTCTGAGATTCTACGTCGCTTGTTGCAGCATCTATCTCTTTCTGAGACTTAGAAGCAGCAGAATCTTTAGCTTTCTTCAACAAATTTTCTTGATCTATAGGCACTTTATTTCTTGCAGAAACTTGTTCCTTCTCAGCTGCTTCAATATCACTAGCTGCTGCAGCTTCAGCTTTCTTAATCTTCTCCAATAAGGCTTCTCTGGACATGGTTAAATCAAATAGTGAAGTATCAGTAAAATAGGCCTATAAATATTTAAGCTATGATTTTAGATAAAAAGTAATTTAAATTAAAAAAACAAGTGCAATATTAAATCCCCTAGTCTGGTAGCAAAATAGTTGGGCCCGTAGCTTAGCCTGGTTGGAGCACCCGGCTGATAACCGGGAGGCCATCGGTTCAAATCCGATCGGGCCCACCACTAATTGTTAATATAAACAAAAACTATAATTCTGCAACAAAAGTAGGCAACTATGTCAAAATATGTAAACTCGGATATTAGCGAAAATATTATGCATATCAAATTAGACAGAGCACATAAAAAAAATGCTTTAACAGAAGATATGTACTTAGAATTAAAGAATTTAATCAATAAAGCCTCGCAAAACAAGAAAGTGAAGGTAATATTAATTTCAGGAGGGGAAGACTTTACAGCAGGCAACGATATAAGAGATTTTATTGAAAATCCTCCTAAAGATAAAAACTCACCTGTCTTTAAATTCATGATTGCTTTGACTGAATGTCCTTTACCGATAATATCTGCCGTAAGTGGATTTGCAGTTGGAATAGGTACAACAATGTTACTTCATTGTGATTTGGTTTATGCTTCAAAAAATAGCTTATTTATGATGCCATTTATCAATCTGGGATTAGTTCCTGAATTTGCTTCATCTCTGCTATTGCAAAAAAGAACTGGCTATCTTAAAGCTGCAGAGATGCTAATGTTGGGAGAAAAGTTTGACGCAAAAACGGCTTTAGAATACAGATTAATTAATCAAATTTGCGAGGAAAGTGAACTGTCAAATATTGCACTTAATTCTGCTAAAAAATTATCTGCTAAGCCTCGAGAATTATTAATTACCACTAAAGCATTAATTAGAAGGGAATCTGAAACAATAAAAGGCAGAATCGAACTTGAAGCTGACCATTTCATAGAACAACTTGGAAACCCTGAAACAATAGAAATACTCACTAGATTAAATAAAAAATAATAAAATTAGAAAAACTTTTCAAACTTTTTCTTCATTTCACTGTCAATTTTAAATTTACTACCATCATCATAGTTAATCAGAACAATAACGCTACTTCCTTCAAAAACTAGACGATTTCCATTATCCTTTGAAAATATTTCATGTTCAATACCAAATGATGAGTTACCAATGTGACTTACCCTTGTTTTAACATTAATTTCATCGGGATACTTAACCGGAAATTTGTAGTTACAATTAAAATTAGCTAAAATAGGTCCTATGCCTGTTCCCAATTGGGTATTATCTGTATCTAGTGTTTTTACTTTCCACATCTCACGAAATAATTCAACGCGAGAGGTTTCACACCATTTTAGATAAATTATGTTATTAACATGACCGAAAGAATCCATGTCTCCCCATAAAACGGGTATTTGTGTTTCAATAGGCCAATTCTTATCACTCATCGAAGAACTTTTTCCCAATTTGGTAAAAATTGTTTCCAACTAACCATTCGCCTCCATCAGCGATAAGCATATCACCAGTAATCACACTTGCGGCTGGAGAACATAGATAAAGTACTTGTTGAGCCATCTTTTCCGCATCAGTTATACCTCCCGCAGGAATATTTGATTCAAACATTTCAACTACACTATCATCAAGCATTAGATTCTTTTTAACATTGTCAGTCAAAACTACACCAGGACACATCGCATTAACTCGAATTTTGTCATCAGACCATTCAAGAGCAAGCGTTCTAGTAAGATTAAGAACTCCTGCTTTTGCAGCACCTGAATGTGCTACAAATGGAGCTGCACCCCATGCATAATTTGCGATAATATTAACAATCGAAGAACCATCCTTGCTTTTCCTAAGAAGTGGGTAGCAAGCCTTTGAAACTCTGAAAGTACCATCTAAAACAATGTCTACTACTGCCCTCCATGCATTTTCACTCATTGCTGCGGTAGGTGTAACAAAATTACCTGCTGCATTGTTTACTAAAACATCTAAATGACCCCAAGTATCATTGATGTAGTTTGCAACTTCTTCAACAGTTTCGGAATTTCTTACATCCATAGTCTTCCAATGTAAAGTCTTACCGGTTTGATCCATCATATCCGCAGTTGCCTTAATCAAATTTTCTTCTTTCCTGGAAGCTATAATTACGTCAGCTCCGTGCTCAAGAAAGGCTTTTGCGAAACCAAAACCCATACCGGTTGCACCACCTGTAACAAATACTTTCTTTCCTTCGAAAAGATTATTCTTGAATACACTACCTTCAGGCATTAATTTGCTGCTCCGGTAAACTTGTGGACACTGTCAAATCCTTCATCGGGTAGAGACATCATAGTTTTCGATCCAGATCCTATAGCTATAGCTCTAGATAAGGTCTCAGGCAAAATCCGCTCAAAGAAGAATCTAGCTGTTATTATCTTGTGTTCATAATAAGAGTCTACATCTTTTTTACTAAACGCAACTTTCAACATTAACAGCCACATGTAACCCATTGCAACCAACCCAAATTGTCTTAGATAATCTGTAGCTGCCGCCCCAATTTCATAAGGATTAGAGAGACCCTTTTGGGCCATGTACATTGAAGTTTTTTGCAACCCTTTAAGTGCTTTTGAAAAAGGTCCAATAAATTCTTTCAGTTCGTCATCTTCTTTGTTCTTTTCAATAAAAGCTAATGCGGGATGGAAGAATCTTCTAAGCAAACGACCCATGTGCTGAGGCATCTTTCTTCCTGCCAAGTCGAGAGCTTGGATTCCATTTGTCCCTTCCCAAATAGGTGCTATTCGAACATCTCGGTAAAATTGTTCCATTCCATACTCTTTGATGTATCCATGACCACCGAAAATTTGTAACATTTCTGATGTGATTTCAACACCATAATCTGTTAGCAATGCCTTGATTATAGGCGTCATTAATTCTACTAAATCATTATTTTCTTTTCGAATTTTAGGGTCAGGATCTTTTTCAGATCTATCAATTGCCAGAGCAGTCCAACAAGCTAGCATTCTGCCTGAATCAATAAGAGATTTAGATCGCATAAGCATCCTTCTAACATCTGGGTGAACAATCAGAGGGTCAGCTTCGTCATCGGGATTTCGAGCACCTTTAAGATCTCTACCTTGAATTCTATCTTTTGAATAAGCTAAAGCATTTTGATATGCAATTTCAGCTTGGCCAAGCCCCTGAAGACCCACTGCTATTCTTTCTGTATTCATCATTGAAAACATTGCCGCAAGACCGTCGTTTAATTCTCCAATTAAATAACCCTCCGAATTTTCGAAGCTCATAACGCAAGTTGCAGAACCATGAACTCCCATTTTTTCCTCTATTGAAACACAATTAACGTTGTTATGATCACCTAAAGAACCATCATCGTTCACTTTAAATTTTGGAATCAAGAATAGACTTATTCCTTTAACGCCCTTAGGTGCGTCAGGCAACCTTGCCAAAACTAAATGTATTATGTTATCTCCCATATCGTGTTCTCCACAAGATATGAAGATTTTTTGACCATTGACTGAATAACTATCTCCTTCTGGCTTTGCAGTCGTCCTAATTAATCCCAAGTCAGTTCCACAGTGAGCTTCAGTCAGACACATAGTCCCAAACCATTCACCAGACAAAAACTTAGGAAGATATCTTTGCCTTATTTCTTGACTGCCGTGCTTATGAATACAATGATAAGCTCCTTTGGTTAATCCTAAATATATTCCAAGTGACATATTAGATGCACAGGACATTTCATCAGACAATACACTTATTACATTTGGAAATTCCATTCCACCATACTCTTGGTGTCCAAACAATTGGGTTAATCCCCCTTCAATTACAACTTTTGTAGCCTCTTTCATGGAGTCAGGTACAACAACATTGCCATCTTCAAACTTAACACCAACTTCATCTCCCTCTTTAGCTGAAGGAAGCCAGTAATCTTCGTTCATTTTTGCAAATTGTTCACTAATCATCTCAATCATGTCCCATGTAGCTTCGCTATACTCAGGATAAGAGCCTAGCTCTTTCTCAATACCTAAAACTTCACGCAAAACGAATTCATACTCTCTAAGTGGTGCTTTGTATTTTACCATTTTAATTCCTCAGTGGCTTACCTTTGGTAAGCATGTGTTCAAATCTATCTAACGTAGCTTCAGTTTTGACTAAATCAACGAAGCTTTCTCTCTCCATTTCCAATAGCTTATCTTCAGAAACTTTATCCAAAAAGTCTGTATCTCCTCCAGTTAGGATGTAAGCTAATTTATCGGTTACAACAATGTCATGAGGAGTTGCGTGGCCTGATTTAACTAAGTCAGAAACTGCCAAATCCAAGGCAGCTTTGCCAGAAAGGCCTGGGAGGTGATATTCATTAATTTCAGGAGGAATGTAGCCATCTACCAATTGTAGACAAGCTTGCTTAGCATCGTACAGAACTCTCGAACGATTCATCGTAATGTCATCATCATCTAACAAGAATTTCATATCTCTTGCTTCTTGAGCACTACTTGCTACTTTAGCAGTACCTAGGTTTTCAAAAATCTTGACAATACTGCCCATAGGTCCCTTTGGTGATTTTGAATCTGCGTTCCATCTTCTTATCATCTCTTTACAACCACCCCATGCAGGAACAACTCCAACCCCCACCTCAACCAGTCCAATGTAAGTTTCTGAATGGGCTTGAATCCTATCACAAGCAAGGAGAACTTCGCATCCCCCACCTAGCGCGAGTCCAGATGATGCACCAACTACTGGAAAACTACCATGTTTAAGACTCATAAACGTTAACTGACCTCCCTCTACAAATTTATCAACTTCACTCCAAGCCCCGACATTACATATGAAACTGGCAAGCCCCAAATTAGCACCTGCTGAAAAATTAGTCCCGTCGTTGCCTATTACAAGTCCTTTAAATTTGCCAGATTCACATAAAGAAGCTGCTTCAGAGAGACCCTCCATAATGAGAGGATCAATTGAATTCATTTTACTTACAAACTCAGCAAGAAGAATTTCATCACCCATGTCCCATAACTTAATCGATGGATTTCTGAAAATTGCCATTTTACCTCTGCTAATATCTGAAACTGAAAGATAACCTTCTGGGTTTGGAACTTTTTTGTATTCGCCATCTATTGTAAAGTAATTTAGGTCATTATCGTTTTCAGAATAGAAATGACCTTCACCTATACTCTCTAAAATCTTAGGTACTTCTAAACCTTCACTTTTTAGTTTATCTGCAAACCATGAAGGCCCTAATGCATCTAACATTTCAAATGGTCCTTTCTTCCACAAAAAGCCATTCTTCATCGCTATATCTACATTAACAATATTTTGCGTAATTTCAGGAACTAAAGATGCCGCATATGACAAAGTTTTAGAAAGAACTTGCCAGGCAAATTTGCCTCCTTTGTCATCGTACTCAACCAACGCTCTAAGGCCCTTCTTAGCTGCTTTAACACTTCGCAAATCGTTAGGTTTAATCGATCTAGAATAATTACCAGTCTTCAAATCTCTTGATTCTTTAACTTTAGATCCAGAAGACAAATTAAGTCTGTAGAATCCACCCTTACCTTTTCTACCTGTATATCCCGAATCTACCATATCAGAAAATAATTGACTTATGCCTAGCTTTTCCTGTTCTGAGAAGGCAATACAGTATGGATCCGTCTTTGGCAAGTTGGAAATCATGCTACTTGTCACGTGGGGAATTAAATCTATACCTACTACATCAGCTAAACCGAATAATCCTGTCTTTGGGGCTCCAATAGGCCGACTCATGACTGCATCAGCTTCTTCTACAGTTAAACCGGACTTTACAGCTTCAACCATTCCTACTAAAGTCCAATAAGTACCTATTCGATTTCCAATAAAACCAGGAGTATCATTGCATACAACTACTTCTTTTCCAAGATTTATATCGCAAAAATCTGAAACAAGTTGAACTTTTTCTTGACTAACTTCACTACCTGAGACTATCTCTAGCAAACGAAGATATCTTGGAGGATTAAAAAAATGAGTGATCATAAAATCTTTAGCAAAAGATTCAGCCATTCCTTCGACTAGCTGTTTTCTAGGTATAGTAGAAGTGTTTGATGTAATGATTGAACCTTTCTTTCTAAACTTATCAATTTTTCTAAAGACATCATGCTTTACATCTAGCCTTTCCAAAACTACTTCAATAATCAAGTCTGCATCTTTTATAAAATCTAAATTGTCCTCAATATTTCCAGTAGTTATAAGTTTAGCATTTCTTCGATGCATTAAAGGAGTCGGACTTCCCAACTTAACTGGCTTAAGCATTTTACTAACTGCACTTTCAGCTATTACATTACGATTAGCTGCACCATTCGGCACAATGTCTAAGAGTGTTACAGGAAAACCTGCGTTAGCAACTTGTGCAGCAATGCCACTGCCCATCAAACCGGCACCAATTACTGCTACATTATTAATTTTCATTTAAGCCCTTTCTAAAACTGTTGCACAACCTTGTCCGCCTCCTACACACATAGTTGAAAGAGCATAGCGTTTTCCAGTTTCTTTCAATAAAGAAGCTGCTTTACCTGTAATTCTAGCACCACTAGCGCCTAGAGGATGTCCCATAGAAATAGCCCCACCGTGAATATTCAATTTGGACATGTCAACTCCTAATTCCTTAACGCATGCTAAACTCTGTGCTGCAAAAGCTTCATTCATTTCAATAACATCTACATCTTCTAATTTAATTCCAGCTCTTTTGAGAGCCTTCTGGGAGGATAGAACTGGTCCAATTCCCATTATCTCTGGGCTACAACCGGATATTGCCATTCCGCGTATGTATGCCAGAATTTCTAAACTATTCTTATTAGCATAATCTTCAGAACAAACAATAACTGCTGCGGCACCATCTGTTAATGGTGATGAAGTTGCAGCCGTAACTACCCCATCTTTGTCAAAGGCAGGCTTTAGGCCAGCCATAGTCTCTAAAGTCGTTTCAGGCCTAACACACCCATCTTCAGTAACTCCGTTAATAGATACTATTTCATCTACAAACTTTTTTTGATCTTTCGCGCTTGCAGCTTTTTGATGGCTCTCTAAAGCCATTTTCTCTTGTTCCTCTCTATTGATGGAATGCTGCCTAGCTAAGTTTTCAGCTGTGTGTCCCATTCCAATATAAGCATCAACATCAATTAAACTTGGATTTAGCATGGGATTGAATCCAGCCATTGGAACTCTACTCATTGATTCAACACCACCTGCAATGAACAACTCACCAGAGCCTGATACTATTGCTCCAGCTGCTTGGTGTATTGCTTGCATAGATGAAGCACAGAACCTATTAACAGTTACACCACCAACGCTCTTTGGAAGGTCTGATAAGAATACCACATTTCGAGCCAAATTCATTCCTTGTTCAGCTTCAGGAAAAGCGCATCCAAGAATTAAATCTTCTACATCACTAACATTGATTTTATATTTTTCAATCAAGCCATTCACAACACCTGCTGCCAAATCATCTGGCCTAACTTTTGCCAAGCCTCCTTTTTTAGCTGGCGTAAAAGCTGAACGGACATAACCACATATCACTGCGTCACTACTCATCTAATTGACTCATTACAAATTTAGTATATAAAACTAAGGAAACTGGTTAAATTTATAAAACATTTATATAGTTTGTAGCTAAAGTTATCCTTTAAATAGATATACAATTATGATAGATTATGCAAGGCTTAAGCCAAAGTGACAAAATAAAATCTGAAAAAGAAATTAAGATACTAACGCAATTAGGATTATCTAAGGACGAGGCCCGCGTTTATCATGTGTTACTAGTCTCTAAAGAATCTACAGTCGGAAAAATCAGTAGATCCATTAATTTTTCGCGTGCCAAAATTTATGGAATTATAGATAACTTATTAGCAGAGGGGATTGTGGTTGAAGGAAATAAACACCCAAAAACATATTTCCCAGTTGATCCAAAAAGTATATCCGAAAGAAAATTAAAATCTATTCAGAAAGCATCAAAATTAGTTGACGAACAATTAGCTCCATTATTCAAATCTAAACCTGTAGACTACTTGGAAACTCTAACAGTTAAAGACATGGAAATATTTTCACAAGTTGTAGACATGTGTGAAAGGGCAAGTGAGACTATAGATGTTATTGCAGCAATACTTCCATCTGAAATGCCTCGTAATGTTTGTAGAGCTTTTTCTGACGCAAGTGGTAGAGGAATAAAAGTAAGAATGTTATTTCCTGATAAAGAGACTAATTTAGATTTGAGTCGCTTAGAAGGCTATTTTGAAGTAAAATTAGCAAAATCAATACCTGCTGCAGGAATTATATTAATAGATAATAGTGAATTCTGTGTAGGTGGACTAGATGTTCCTGAATCCGAAAACACACTTCTAGGCATGTGGATGAATCAACCTGAATTAGCTAGACTTGCTAGATTAATATTTGATAATCTGTACGATTCTGCTGAAACATATAAGAGCTAATATAATTCAAAGGCCAGGCAGAGTTCCGAATAGATAGTAATATATGATTGCAGATAAACCATAAAAGAAAATAAATATTTTTAAATATCTAAATAATGCTCTAAATATGAAACCACCAGTTGATATGTTATCCTTTGGTTCATCATCTGCATGAGCAAAGGGATCCTTATCCTTAACATCCAATCTTGCCATGTAATGCTATAGTCAAGTTAAATTAAAGATATCTATTAAGACAACTAATATTAATTGAGGTCTCAATAAACATGTAATGAGTTCTCATCCAAATAATGAGCCTATTCTAGGTTATGAGCCTAGAAGCGATGAAAAAGAAGCTTTACTTAGGGAATTAAACAGACAAATGGAAGAAGTTATCGAAATTCCTTGCATTATAAATGGTGAAAAAATTTACACTAATAATACTGTAACACAAGTCATACCTCATAACCATAGTCATGTACTCGCAAACGTTCACCTTGCGGGCAAGAACGAAATTGAAAAAGCATGTCAATCTGCGATAAATGCTCAAAACGATTGGATAGAACTTGGAATGGACAGAAGAGCTGCTATCTTTGAGAAGTGTGCTGAACTACTAGCTGGCAAATGGAGAATGAAGATAAATGCAGCTACAATGCTAAATCAAAGTAAAACTGCATTCCAAGCTGAAATAGATGCAGCCTGCGAATTAATTGACTTTTGGAACTTCAATGCTTTTTATGCAAGAGAATTTCATGACCAATACCAGCCCTTAGTTTCACCTGAAGGGAACATTAACACAACTGAAATTCGTCCACTCGAAGGATTCATACTAGCTGTAACGCCTTTTAATTTTACGAGTATAGCTGCAAACTTACCAAGTGCTCCTGCCATGGTTGGTTGTACTGCATTATGGAAACCAAGCCGAAACTCATACCACTCCAATTACTTGTTGATGGAATTGATGATGGAAGCAGGATTGCCTCCAGGAGTTATTAATTTCATTCCAGGCTCAGGTTCTGAGATAACTGAAACTTGTCTATCTAATCCTGATTTTGCAGGACTACACTTCACTGGATCTACTGCTGTATTTCAAGGCATTTGGCAGCGTATAGCTGAGTCATTACCTAATTTGAGAAGCTATCCTAGAATTGTAGGTGAAACAGGAGGTAAAGATTTCGTTGTAGCTCATCCCGATTGTGACCAAAGAGGACTCTTAGTTGCACTTCTAAGAGGTGCATTCGAATATCAAGGGCAAAAATGCTCTGCTGCAAGTAGAGCTTATGTTCCAAAGACAGTTTGGGAAGGTATGGGCAATGATTTAGTATCAGAAATTGAAAAGATAAAAATGGGTGATGCTACAGATTTCTCTAACTTCATGACTGCAGTAATAGATGAAAGGGCTTTTAGCAAAATAAAAGGATATATCAATAGAGCTTCTGAAAACTCGGATTGTAAAATAATAACCGGAGGAAAATGTGATAATGAAACTGGTTGGTTCATAGAACCTACAATTATATTAACTGAGAACCCAAACTCAGAAACTATGGTTGAAGAGATATTTGGGCCAGTTTTGACTATTTATGTATATGAAGATAATGACTTTGAAGAGGTCCTTGATTTGTGTGACAAAGCGTCACCTTACGCTTTAACGGGATCTATATTTTCAAGTAATGAAGAAAATATTCAGAAAGCATATAACAAATTGAGATTCACTGCAGGAAATTTCTATATTAACGATAAACCAACTGGAGCAGTTGTTGCTCAACAACCATTCGGAGGTGCAAGGGCTTCAGGCACTAATGATAAGGCTGGCGGACCACTAAACTTGCTAAGATGGATTTCCCCAAGATCAGTTAAGAGAAATAATCTAAAAATTCACGATTGGGAATACCCATTCATGGGTGAAAACTAAGATTTAAATTCTAATGAATTATTGAAGAAGCTAACCAATCGAGACTCGTATTCAGATGAATACTCCCATAGCGCATCAACATGAGCGCTGTCTTCAACTAACCATAAGGTCACATTAGCGTCAGCCTCTGAGGCCTTTTCATAAAACATTTTTGAATGCTCATTTGAAATTCTTACATCGCTATCACCGTGAACCAGATACATTGGCCTATCTCCAGCTCTTGAAGCAACTTCTAAGGGAACTCTATCCTCCAAACTAACACCCACTAACCTTTCACCCATAGTTATGGCTGGCGATGCCAATATTCTAGGAAAGCCAAGTCTTTCCAACTCATTACCGACTAGAAGCGGAAAATCAATTATTGGGCTGTCTAACCACATAGCCCCTATTTCTGACTCATCAAATGCAAGAGTTGTTGCAAGGGAATATGTTGATATGCTAACAATTCCAATAGATTTAGGATTGTAGCTTTTGCCTTCTATCAACCAATCATATGCACCTAACACATCTAAATACTCTTTTTGACCCAAGTAAAAGTAGTCTGAAACTACCTCACTATGCCCGTGATTTCGAAGATCTATCATGAAAACATTAAAATTATTCTTTGACAGGTAAGAGGCAGATAGCAAAATCTCAGGTTTGCATTTACCATTCTCGTATCCTCCATGTACAAAAATTACAACAGGAGAAGATTCGTTTACCTCAACATACCAACCTTCAAGGTTAATTCCATCTCTACTTGTAAAATTAATAGTTTCGTATGATTCGAATTGCCAAGGTTCTGCGTCAAAATCTTTTCGCATTGATATTCGCTGTTCAGAGTCTGCCCATGGCTCAAAAGATTCCCAGTCATCCTCAACGGTCCAGTTAGTTGGAGTATTAGACTCCCAAAGACCGCAACCATGAGGTACGGTCAAGGCTTGCTTAGCTATAACGTGACCTAATCCAAACCAAATGGCAGGTAGAAGTAAAACTAATACAACTGATATTGAAAGGAATAGTTTCTGCCTATCTTTCACAAACTGGGGTAGATTAATCATATCTGCGACTTATTCATCAGTATATAAATTTAAATTTATTTACTTCTATTCGTCGGAATCGGCTGATTCTTCTTCTGAATCATCGCCAGAATCTTCAGCTTCTTCTTCAGAATCCTCTTCGGTAACAGCCATGCTTGGTGCTGATTCTTCAGATGAACTCTCGTCCATTCCTGATGACATGTCTCCACCTTGATTATTTTGGTAGTATACATAGAAACCACCCATTAGACTAACCAAAGCTACACCGATAAGTGCCATTGGAATTGTCCTAGCTGAACTCAATGCTGAGCTAGTGTCCTCAATAGTCTTCTTAGCATCTGATACTTCTGCGTCAGAATAACCACCTTTAAGGGTCATTATTGTGAAATTTGCATTATCTGCTCTGAGTGGACTTCCTGGTAAGTAAGTGTATGCAAACTCTGTTGTCCACCTAGAAGCCGAACTTGCTAATTTTTGAGCCTCTGTGTAT
>JAPOKN010000029.1 GCA_029977605.1 Methanobacteriota archaeon | reverse complement strand
CGCATTGAAAATACAATTTAACGATACGAAATCGGGAATTTTAATTAATAGGGCTTTTGGTTTTTCACTTTTCTGCGTAGCAATATGGATCGCAATTCCCAAGTAAATGAGTCAAAAACACAAGTCAAAGAAAACGCTCTTATCTCCTGACGAAAAATTATGGAAGAGAATTTCTTCCAAATTTGGTAAAGATGAAGATAAATGGGATATGGTCTGGGATTCTAGTAAAATTTATTCCTTCTTTGTTGAAAAAGAGAAACTAAAATTAGACAATAAGGAATCTAAGCAATTAAAAAGTAAAATTGATGAGATTTTAGCTCATTCAAAAAAGAAAAGGCAATGGTTTTTGCATAAACAAAATAACGAATATATTTTAAGAAAACCAAAAGAAATAAGTGAAATAGAATCTAATATTCGAGATTGGCGCCATTTTTTCAATACTTACTCACCAACTGAAGAGGTCTCTCTTACTGGACAATTGCCTAGTAAAGAAAGTAAAAAATATAAACTAATCGAAGATGTGTGGTTTGCAATTATCGCTAATGAAAAATTACCTAAAAATTTTTCCCTATCTAAAAGTGAATATATTGTGAATTGGAAAACATATGATTTAGTTAAAGATGTAAAAGATTTTGCAAATGTTTGCTCTGGACTAAGATTCCACGACCCTTTACCCTCAATAGCACTGTTGTTAATAAAATCAAAGAGAATAAATGCAACCGAACTATTGGATTTAAGACTAAATCATTTGCGAACGAACAATTCAAGTCCTTTTGGTAGAAATTATGATTCTCGCCTATCTGATATTGCTGAAAGAATCCCTGATGTTGATGTAGAACATGCCCTGAGAGAAGGTAGAACCGACTTGAGACATCTGCCATTTGTAACCATAGATCCTAAGACTGCTAAAGATTTTGATGATGCGGTCTGTTTAATTGAAGAAAACACGAAACGAACCTTATGGGTCGCTATCGCAGATGTTGCCCATTACATTAAACCTGAAACGCTTTTAGATGATGAAGCGAAAGCAAGAGCGACCTCTGTTTATTTGCCGCATGCAGTTCTACCAATGCTTCCCTCGAGACTATCTGATAATTTGTGTTCATTGAGAGCAAAAGTTCCTAGATTAGCAATGACTGTTTCAATGGAAATCGAAAATGACTGTACAATTGGAAAGGTCGCTGCTTTTGAAAGCATTATTGAAGTTCAAGAAAATCTATCATATGAAGATGCTTTAGACAATCCTAAATTTCAAAATATGATGGATCTAGCTGAAGAGCTGCGTCGAAACGAAATAAGACTGAACTTAAATTCTGCTGAACTGAGACCCAGAGTCCACGAAGATGAAATAACTGTTAATGTCAAATGGCCAAACAAAGCAACTGAAATGATTGAAACATTCATGGTTGCTACCAATAATTCAATTGGAATTTTACTTGGTGAGAAAAATGCCCCTTTACCATGGAGATGTCATGCACCCCCAGATGCTCCAGAAGTTGAAGAATTAAATGCTAAGTTCAAAAATATGGGAATTAATATTGAATTGCCGATGCCTAGTGTAAAGAAATTTGGACAATCTGAAGAAGCTGAATTAGCAAGTATGCTGGGCGACTGGGCAAACAGCGGAAATATTGAAATTAGTGGCCTAGAAAATTCAAATGACCAAGATGACGTTGCACAATACCTTAAAAATGTGTTAGATCCAGATGCTCGAAAAGATATTCTTATTTCTCTGAAAGAAGCACAACAGAAAGCTAATGACCTAAAGAGCGCGACACGAAGAGTTGTTGATCATGGACTATTCTATCTTTTGCAACGTGCCATATATTCGCCAGAAAATCTAGGACATTTTGGATTAAATCTGAACGCTTACGTTCATTTTACAAGCCCTATTCGAAGATATGCTGATCTCGTCGTTCATCGTCAACTCAAATCTTTCCTAAATGAAGAAGAATGGGTTCATTCTGAAGAGGAAATGACTAAAATTTCGGAGCAATGTACTGCTAACAGCCAAGAAGCTAAGTCTATCGAATGGGAATTAGTTGCAAATGCTTTCCATCTACACTTATTGAAAGGAGGAGCTATCGGATCTGTTGAAAATTCACAAGAAAAACTGGAACTAAAACAATGGCCTGCTAGAGTCGTTGGACTTCGAAATCCTTGGATATTCCTTGATTTATTAGACGACGGGGCTATTCGCGGAAAGTTACATGTTAGTCAATTAGGAGATGGAAGACAATTGTCTACCGATGAATTTGGATTGCACTTAATCAATGAAAATAGGGAAGAATCTGACGATATCATCTTATCTTTAGGTCAAAAATTTCCATGTAGATTGAGAGGCCTTGATCTTTGGAGTGGTGAATTGGATTTGGCTCCTATATAGTATATTTATTGTACAGCCAACATCGATATAATTGAATTAATTAAAATGCATTTGCCGCCGTTATTTCGCATTTAGACAAACACTAATGCTTAAGTTCATGTCAATACACCTTTTGATGGCGGCAAACATTTAATCAAATTGATTAAATCATAAATCTTCGTTCTGAGTCTTTAGTATCCTTTACAGCAGCAATCCAAATAGCAACTCCAAATGCTGTTTTGTTAACTAAATCTGCCAAATTATATATTATGTTGATAGCTTCTACGCTGTATGCTGTGTTGCTAATTGTTACTCCCAGTATTGTAGTCGCTTCTAAACCATACAAGTATCCTATTGGATAAATTGCCCATCCTATCGTAACTATCCATTTTAAAGATTGAAATGCAAATTGCCCAGCTTCATTACCGCTATTTTTATTGATAATTGCTGCTTCTCCTCTAAATATCTCATAGATAATGTAAAACCAACAAATCATTCCTAATGTCCACCAAACTATAGAACTTCCTCCAATCATTTGAGTTTCTCCGAGGAAGCCAAAAACAAGCATCAACACTGAAGAGCCTAAAAGTCTCCAAAATAACATTGCTGTAACTGTTGTCACTGCGGCTAGAATAAAGTAAAATTCAACAATTTGTAATGGGACGGTCAAAAACCAATCAACATATCGATAGACTATCGGACTCTCGCCTGTTATTATCCAATGTTCTCTCATATACATATAATGCCAAAATGCGATTCCTGTAATCAATGTAGCAATTGTCATTGATGTTTTCCACTGTGGTGCAACATTTGCACGTTCTATTAGAAAAAAAAGACTTGAAGCTAACATCGCTGCAGTTGCAATCCAAAAAGAAATTCCTACTAAATCATCTTGCCCAAGGACCAGAAAACCATCTTCAGAATAACTATCGCCCACTGCCGCAGAAGTTGGCAAAAGAAATACTGTAAAAATGCAAACGATTAAAAATAGTGTGTTTTTTAAGCTAAAGAACAAAAAAATTAATCCCCTGGAAGTCTATATTTTCCTAATTTAACTTTTACCATTTCATCCATTTCTTCCACAGTAATAAGTGGAGTTAAGTTTCCTGAAAATGTACCGGATGCAGCTATGTTTAAGGCCAAACCTGTTACTGTAGTGTGATCAGGAAAATCCATTATTGAAACAAAATCCTCTTGTCCATAACACCAATAGTAAGCTTCAACTGTTCCTCCTAACGATTCTACCATTCGAATGGTTTCATCTCTTCTAGAGGTTCCACCCTCTTTTAATAATCCTTGAACACCTTTTTTTGTGTAGCTACCTGAATACATGAATTTAGACATAATATACTATAGTATCAACATCATTTAACATTTTGCTTACACAAATGAATTGTAAAAAAAATTTAATACTGCTGTGCAATTAAATAGTATGGAAAAAGGCGTTACATTTGGTGATTTGGAGCAATTTGTTATTGTACCTGAAAGACCGAGATTATGGGATCTTAATAATCCTGGATGGAGCGTTAATAAATCTAAACACAATCGCTTCGTTATTACTCCTAATGGTTATTTATTGAATATATTCACGATGTTGCCGCTCCTGACGTTTGGTGGACCCCTTACGTTCTTCGGAATTGTGTTGTTTGGAGAACCAATAATGATTGTGCAGGGAATAATCGGGATCTTACTTCTACTTTTGTGTCTACTTATCAGAAGAAGTGAATTGTGTATAGATTTGGACAAGGGATATGTTGTCTGGAGATATGCTAATTGGCCTAGATTTAGAAGCTGGAAGTATAAATTATTTAGACCTTTTAATTTCAAAATTAAGACAACTGATGATTATGGCATGGCTTTTGGCTAATACATTACAGTTATGACTGAAGATCAAGAAGAAATTGATTTGATTTTCTTCAGATGTGATCAAAATCCAAGAAAAGAGTTTCCCATCATTGTTAAAACATTAGAAGATTCGATTGGATTAAGAAAATTATTTGATAGCGCAAAAAATGGATAGTATGTTTTAAATTACTCTTTTCATAGAAGTAATTATGAAAGGTATGGCTAAAGGGCTTCCAAGCTTTTTGATTATTTTCATCATGATTTCCGGGTGTTTAGATGATTCGATCACATCTGAATCAAATGAAATTGAAATTCAAGAAGATTTCTGGGACTCGTACTCCGTGGTAGCTCCTGTAGATACTGGAATTAATCCATACCATGACCATTTTCAAAAAAATCAAAGCTTGCCTCAGTCTTTCTTAGATGAATTTGGAGTCACAATGACTTGTGAATTAACTCAAACAGGAACTTGGGAGGAAAGAGTGAAAGCTGATCGGGAAACGTGTTGGAACCTAATTTCCTTCAATGATACTGTATATTTCTCAGGCACATGGATTATTGGAGCAATGGGTGAAGAAGGCTGGAGCGATACGCCCATCCTCGACGATCCTAATGATGGGCATGGTACGGCTGTTACCGGAGCTGTAATCGATGCAAACCCTGATGCTGTGATTTTCTTCCTTGAAGGGTTTGACGGTGTAAGAAGAGCTGCCGAGCATCCTATGGTTGACATAATTACAACTAGTTTTGGACCTATTGGTTCAATTCCTGTTTCGGGAATAGAAGACGATACTGAATATGCTGTTAATGAAATGGGCAAATTGCACACTGGTGCTTGTGATAATACAGGCTCTACTTGTGTTCAAGATGCAACTGGTGGACCGCCATGGTCAATCGGAATTGCAGGATTCCAAGAAGATGGTGATCGAGGAAAAGTAATGCATTGTTCTGGAACTGCTCCGGATATAGTAGCAGACTGGACTCAAAATTTGCCTGACCACGACTCAATTGACGGATATCATGATACTTCAGGAACCAGTTTCGCAACCCCAAGAACGGCTGGCGTGCTTTCCTTAGTTATCCAAGAACTTAGAGAACAATACAACGACAAGGGATCTGGTGGTAGAAATGGTAGCTTAATTTACAGTGAAAACGCTTCAATTACCAACTACGATATCAGAAGAAGTATGGAAAAAGCCTCATACTTCCCAGATGCTTCAGAGTATGATCCTGGGGCAAATGAAGGTGCTTGCCAAACTGGCGTACCTGTGTCTCCTGTGGCTCCATACACCCAGACAGGCTGGGGAGTTGTTGATCCTACAATAACGCAAACCATTATTCAAGATTTAGATGGTTCTTCACCTTTAACTGATAAGGATTTTGATTGTGAAACGTACATGGATTCGGTCATGGCCGCCAGAATTGCATATTGGAATTAATTTTTAGCAAACTACATAAATTGCCTCTAAATCATAGCCTATGAAAGAGATCGTGGTGAGCTCGATGGCTCCGAAACCGATCGGTCCTTACTCACAAGGTGTCGTGTCTGGGAATTTTATTTTCCTAAGTGGCCAAGTAGGCCGGAAGCATGACGCTACAGACTTAGAAAATGGTGTAGCTGACCAAACCAGGCAAGCCATTCTAAACATAAAGGCCGTATTAGCTGAAAAAAATCTAACATTAGATAACGTAGTAAAATCAACTGTTTTCTTAGCAGATATGAATGACTTTGCAGAGATGAATGCAGTATATGCTGAATTCTTTGATGAAGACACAGCTCCTGCAAGATCAACAGTGCAAGTTGCTGGTCTGCCACTGAATGCTGAAATGGAAATTGAAGTAATGGCTTCATTGGACTAATTATGTACGTTATTAGCGGTTCAACTCACCAAAGATTAGGTGCGTCCTTAGCTGAAGAAATGGATGCTGAATTTTGTGGAGTGGTGAATAGACATTTTCCAGACGGTGAAAGGTATATCCGTGTTTTAATGGATGTAAATGAACAAGATGTTGTTGTTGTTCAAAATACTTTTCCTGATAAAAAGATTGTAGAACTTCTCCTAATTTTACAAGCTGTTAAAGAAGCAGGAGCAAAGACTGTTACTTGCGTAATTCCATACATGGGATATTCTAGACAAGAACGAATTTTCCAGTCTGGTGAAGCCCGTTCAGCAAAAGCAATTGCAAGTGTTATTGGAGGAATGTGCGACAGAGTTTTCACAATTAATGTTCATACTCCTGAAATTCTGAAATTTTTTGGATGTGAAGCAAATGATATCAACGGCTCAAGAGAAGTTGTAAGATATTTGAAAGGATTTGGTCCTGATATGGTGATAGCTCCGGATGAAGGATCTAAAGACAGATGTACTTTGGCTGCCGATTTACTAAAAGTTCCTGTTCATGTAATGAAAAAAGTTAGAATTGATGGTCGAACTGTTGAAACTTCTTCTGGTCAAATTAATGTTAAGGGATCTACCGCAGTCATATTGGACGACATAATTTCAACTGGAGGGACTATTGCAACTGCAGCAAATATTCTTCGAGAAGGAGGGGCTGAAAGAGTTTTTGCAGCTTGTACTCATGGTCTATTCATTGAAGATGCTGCAAATCGCTTACGTGTTTGCGACGATATATTAAGTTCAGATACTTTAGAAGGTGTTTACACTAGATTTTCAGTTGCTCCTGCAATTGCTGATGCTCTCTAATGTTCTGGAAAGGTCCGTTGTTTACAGAAAAAGGATTTGTTGATACCTGTATCAATTTAGAAACTTGCGAATTTGTTGATTCTGATAAAGAAGAAGACGGAATTATCGTTCCCCTCTTTCGTAATTGCCATAGTCACCTTGGTGACACTGGAGCGAGAAGTTCTGTACCTGCAAACATAACTTTAGCAGAATTAGTTGGACCTGGTGGTTGGAAACACGAATGGTTAAAAAATAATAATATTGAAAAATCTATTTTGGAAGGGTTGAAAGAAGCCACTTACTCAGGAACTGGTCTGATTATGGACTTTAGAGAAGGTGGAAAAGAAGGATTAGACGCTTTTGAAGCTCATGATTACTTAGGTACTAGTATTCTGTTTGGAAGGCCTCTCGGAAATGAATCTCTTCCCGGAAAACATGCTGGAATAAGTAGCCTTACAGATGTTGGATCTTTAGCGCCTAAGCTTAGTGAACAAGCTCGAAAAAGAGAAGGGCTCGTCGGAATTCACCATTCTGAAAATAGGCGTGAAGATATCGAGCCTCTAATTGAATTGAATCCTGACTTTGTAGTCCATATGTGTCACGCGACTGACGAAGATTTGTTGGCTTTGAAAGAAGCAAATATTTCTGTTGTGGTATGCCCAAGAAGTAATGACAATTTCGGAAATAGACCTCCCTTGGAAAAAATGATTGACCTAGGATTAGATTTAGGGTTTGGTACTGATAATGGAATGATTTGTAGTGTAAATATTCTAGATGAAATTAGATTTATTAAAGAAAACTTTCCTTCGATTGGCCTACATAAAATTCTGGAAATTGCCTGTTTTGGGCTCAGTGATATGTTTAATAAGGACGGAACTTCAAGATATTTTAATCCGAAACTAAGTGGATGGGCTTTGCTTTCCAGAGAAGCTGTAGACAATTATGAGTCTATTTTCAACCCTGAGACTAAAGTTTTAGGTGCAAGATGGAGAAATTAGAGTGGATTTCCAAAAAGTAATCGCAGTCGCAACAAAACGCGGTATTTTCCAACCTGCTTTCGACGCATACGGAGGGTTGGCAGGGTTCTTGGACTACGGGCCCGTTGGGGTTAGGATGCGAAGGCGCATTCTTGAAATGTGGAGAAAACACTACGTGATTAATGCAGGATGTTTAGAATTAGACGGGGCTTTAATTGGTCCCGAATCTATGTTTCAAGCCTCTGGTCACTTGGGTGAATTTGACGATGCTTTAGTTGATTGTAAAGAATGCGGAAAACAATTCCGAGCAGATCATTTAGTTGACGGGGGAGAAGAAATGTCAAGATCCGAATTGGCTAAAAAAATCATTAATATTTCTTGCCCTAGTTGTAGCTCTCCTCTTTCTGAAATGAGTGCATTTAATCTAATGTTTTCAACCTCTGTTGGTGCAGGAAAAGGTTCTCCAGGATATTTACGCCCTGAAACTGCTCAAAGTATTTTTTTAGCATTTCCATGGCTATTGAGGCAAAATAGAGGAAAGTTACCTTTTGCTGGCGCTCAAATCGGCAGATCTTTTAGAAATGAGATTTCACCGAGGCAGGGTCCACTCAGAATGAGAGAATTTACACAAATGGAAGTTGAGCATTTTTTCCTACCTACAAATGAACCTTCTCTTCCTACAGAATTGAGGAATACAAAAATTACGCTTTTATCTGCCGATGGGAAAGAGTCTCAAACTACAGTTGGCCAAGCATTTGATTCAGAAGTTGTCACTTCTTCTTTGGTAGCAACTCATTTGGCAAGAGCTCAAGATTTTTTAATTTCAATTGGAGTGCCTCCGGGAAAATTACGGTTTAGACAACACGGATCGAACGAGATGGCCCACTATTCTAGCGATTGTTGGGATGGTGAAATCAACACTTCTTTGGGATGGGTTGAAATTGTCGGTGTTGCCCACAGAGGCGATTATGATTTGTCAGCTCACGGAAACGCTTCATCCAGAGAATTCAGAGTCCCTATTCCGGGCACTGAAAAAGAAATGGAATTATGGAAGCCAGATATTGGAAAATTAGGTAAAGAATTCAAAGGGGATGCAAAACTAATTCTTGAGGCAATTAAAAATGTTGAATTGAAACCAAATACTTCGCTAAATATTAACGGAAAAGATATCGTACTAAGCGAGGATTATATGTCCCAAAAAACTGAACGTATAAGTGAAATGGTTTATCCGAACGTAGTAGAACCTTCATTTGGATTAGATAGAATTCTTTATTGTTTGTTAGAAAGCTCATGGAATATAGATGGTGAAAGAGAATGGATTTCGCTACCCCAAGATACTTCCCCGTACGATTTACTTGTTGCACCACTAATGACTAAAGATGGTTTGGATACAAAAGCTCATGAAATTATGAAGTCAGCAATTGATATCGGAATTGACGCATATTACGATGAAGCTGGATCTATAGGGAGAAGATATGCTAGAGCTGATGAAATTGGTATTTTCTATTCAATGACTATCGATCATCAAACTTTAGAAGATGGCACAATAACATTACGTGAGAGAGATTCTAAAAATCAAAGTAGAGTTTCTCTTGAAGATGCACTAAATCAAGTAAGGAGGTAATGTGAATCCTTTGCTTGTACATATTTTAGCACTAATTTATGGCATACCATTTATTTTGATTGGTATTGAACATTTCAAAGAACCTCAAAAATTTGTAGATATTGTGCCGAAATACATGCCTTTTGCTTTATTCTTAGTCTATTTGACCGGAGTAATGGAAATTCTTGTTGGATTGGGAATTATCTATCCTGATACTAGAGAACTTACGGGGCGATTAACTGTCCTTTTTTTACTTGCGATTTATCCTGCAAATTTCAATATGTGGATTAATGATGTTCCCTTTAATGGAACTAGACTAACGACGCAAGGCCATCTGGTTAGGTTGTCGGTTCAAATTCTCTTGATAATCGCTGCATTAGGTTTCTCAGGTGATTTACAGAAATTGAGGAAAAACTAGTGAAATGTGAAATATGTGATAGCCGACAATCCGAACAAAAAGGAGGTGTCTACGATGATTCTAAGAAAAATGTAATGATTCTAGTCTGTCCAAAATGTGGAAGAAAGTGTCCCGATTGTGGAGGAATACAAAAATGGGAAGATGTAGGTGAGAGAATTAAGGGTCAAGGTTCAGTAGGATTCTCATGGATCTGTTCTGATTGCGGGTTAACCGAATACAACAAAGAGATGGCAGATACCAGAGAATTTTTAGACTATGAACCTGAACCATGGGTTGCATTTCTTGGATATGCAACTATTACAATTATCTATTGTTTATCTATTTCAATGATATTTCTATTCCGTCTTTTCGGATTAATTGCTTTGGTTATTCCTTTTTTCTTTGGATATCATCTATTCTACGGTGATTGGGAAAGCGAAGGTGATTGGAACATTCTGGCTGGAGTGGCTTTGTTTTTTAGTATACTTTTTGCTTTAGTTGGATTAGCCATTACTAAGTCATGGCTTTCTAAGAATTAAATTTTAGACAGTTTTTTTACTTGTTTACTTATTAGATAAATTCCACAAATGATTAAAAAACATCCTAAAGCCGCAATTTGATTAGAAACAAAGTGTCCGCCTGAATCTTCTCTGGTAAATGCTAAGAAACCGTTGCCTATACCTAAAAAGAAAAGGCCTGCTAAAAGTTTCAAACCCTCTGGTTGTCTCCAAAATGCTGCCATTTTTGGATTTCTATTGTGCCAAAGCCACGCCGCATGGAAAAGAACCCATGCTGCGAACAATTCCGTTGTTTCCTCAAGAATGATGTTCGTGCCAAGATCATTTGCTGCTTCATTTCTAACTATGCCATCATGAAAAGCATCTACTGTTTGGCCTAAACCAAGGATACCCAACACTGAAATGTAAAGTAAGGGTTGCATCGAAGAGACTGCCGAGTTTGAGTAAAACGCAAGCCAAGATAATCTAAGTAATACTGAACCAAGCGTTGCAGCAAAAATAAATCTACCAATCATAGACTCTCTTAACGTTAAATCCCAGTTATTTTCTAAAATTACTAAAATCATGCCAAAGAAAAATAAGGTTTTACCCGTTTGAAGTTCATTATTAGTTTTACTTTTTACATCAACCTGAAGGTCTCTCCAAGCGATTACTGCAACAAAAAGATATCCTAATCGTGTTGCTTGCTCAACTGGGCGATATTCGGGTTCGATTCTATCATATTCTGGAAAAATATCTCCAAGAAGATAACTATCTAGAACAAATAAAAAAAGACAAATAAAATAAATGGATAATATTGGAGGTAAGAAAACTGACACATTCTCTTTTACACTGGACAATTTACTACCTTAACTGCGCAAAAACTTCGATAATCTTTTCTAAATCTTCGTCCCCAATATGAAGATGAAATACTGCCCTAATTGTTGAATCATCTGTATCTAAGATATCAATATCTTGCTTTGCAAGTTTTTCAATCATTTGTTTGGATCTTCCCTTTCCAACTCCAATGTATACAATGTTGGACTGAACTGTGTCTAAATTGACGGAAAAATTAGGCATTTCAACTAAAGCTTCTGCAAATTTTCTTGCCCTTCTATGGTCTTCTCTTAATCTATCAATATTGTTCTCGAGAGCATAAATTCCTGCTGCTGCCATCATTCCGGCTTGTCTCATACCTCCTCCGAACATTTTTCTCCATCTGTGCGCTTGTGCAAGATCTTTCTTAGAACCTACCAAAACTGAACCTATTGGAGCGCCAAGTCCTTTGGAAAGACATATTGAAACGGAATCAAAATCTCGAACCATCCGTGCGGGATCAGTATTACTTGCAACTGTCGCATTGAAAAGTCGAGCTCCATCCATATGTAATTTACAATCTTTTTCTCTTGCTACTTTGCAAATATCATCAATGGCTTCTTGAGTATAAACTGAGCCACCACCTCCTTGTGCCGTGTTTTCAACACAAACTAAACTTCCGTTAGGGTAATGAGATAAGCTTCCTTCTGCCTTCCTTATTGAGCTTGATACTTGCTCGGAAGTCATCAACCCATTCTTGCCATCGACTAAAGCTACAGAGCACCCTGAAAGCGCTGCGAAGGCGCCTCCTTCGTACCTGTAGATGTGGCTGTGTGCTTCTGTAACAATTTCATCTCCTGGTGAAGTATGTGTTCTGGTAGCGACAATGTTAGACATTGTTCCTGAAGGGACATAAAGAGCAGCCTCTTTTCCAAGTAATTCAGCGGCTTTGTTCTGTAACTTAATAACAGTCGGATCGTCGCCCAGTACATCATCTCCAACTTCAGCTTCTAGCATTGCTTTTCGCATGCCTTCAGTTGGTTGCGTAACTGTATCACTACGGATGTCTATCACAAATTGCCTTTTGTGTAGTGATTATAATAATTTGTTTTTTACTAAGTTTAATATTTCCACACATAAGAGGCATGCATGCATACTGGAATTATTTGGATTAGAAATGCACTTCGTTTAAACGATAACCGAGTGCTAGTTGAATCTCTAAATTCTACAAATTCCCAAAACATTCTTCCTCTGTATATACTGAATCAAAGTGACCTAAAGCGAAAAAATAATGATAATAGAATTAAGTTTCTATATGAATCTTTAATTGATTTGGATTCAAGGTTTAAAGCTAAACTTGGGACTAATTTGGTAATTTTGAATGGTAGTTCCGAAGATATATTTGATAAACTTCTGAGTAGCGATTTATTGAATATCTCAGAAATCTTTACCGATTATTCAAGCAAACCTGATGATGTCAAGAATGAAAATAGTCTGAAACGAATTTTAGCAAAAAATACTTCAGTTAAACTGCATCTTATCTCTAAAGTAAATTCATTAACGAATATCGAAGAAATAGTAAACCAAGAGAGCTTCAAACCTCCAAAGACAATGAAAGATATGGAAAAGTTATTTTCAAATGTATATCCAAAGGATGAAGATGGATTCTACAGTATTAATGAACCCTTAGATATCCCTGAAAGCTCTAAACCACTAGCTAAAAATTACCCTGAAGTTGTTGAAAACTATATTTTTGATATCGAAAAAGAACTATCTTTACTCAAAAAAGATTCCAAGTCTTATTTCAAAGGTGGCGAATCTGAAGCATTAATCCGTTTAGAGAAAAAAGTAAGTTCTGAAGAGGAAT
>JAPOKN010000030.1 GCA_029977605.1 Methanobacteriota archaeon | reverse complement strand
GAGTTGGAAGTTAGTACCTCCCACATTCACGCGCAATATCCAATGCACGCTACTCTTGGGTCCTGAAAATCATCTTTCACTGCGTCTCCTACGGGGCTATCACCCTCTTTGGCGCCGGTGTTCCACACGAAATTCGGATAACTGTGTTAAGATGTAAACAGGCCACTCCACATTTCTACTGATTCTCATCAGAAGATTCGGATTGCTCTATGAGGTGTTCGATCGCCTTTACTAACCTCATCTCATTTGATTTCTTTTCCTGCTCCTACTAAGATGTTTCAATTCGGAGCGTTCCCCATCCTTTCGGATTAAACTACTAGAGTTTGGGAAGTCCCATTCGGCAATCTTCGGATCAAAGGCTCCATGCGCCTCCCCGAAGCATATCGCTGCTTGGCACGACCGTCTTCGGCAACCGAGCCTAGTCATCCACCAGGTGGCGTAGTAACTGCTTGTAGCCGTCGGCTTCAACATTCGTCCGGGTTTGCGTATGATCTGACAATCATTGGTACGTTTATCCTCACTGTTAGGAGGTAGACCTATGCCATCTTCCCCGGTCTTAATCTTCAAGATCGAGTGCACAATCTCCCTGAAATTGCCAAATATTAAGTATTAGTCAACTACAAGGATTTGTCGGGAGAAAAAGGGGGTATATAATACTGCGCAGGAATTATATTTCTTTTTGCAAAATTTCTACAATTTCGATAGAAGATTTGGCTTCTAGTACACTTTGTTGAGTTTCGAGAGACAAGCTACACATTGATGCCAAAGTATACAAATCTTGAACATTTGCAGAGTCTAATTTTAGTCCACTACTAACAACAAAATCGGTAAAATTTTCAAATTCAATACCCATATTACTGGCAATTTCAATGATTCGTAGCTCCAATTTTCCTAACATGAAATTCCAATCCTTCAAGTCAACACTATCTTCAATTTTATCTAAATAAGTTACTTCGGCCTGAAAGTAAAGAGGCTCTCCAGAAGTTTTTTTCATCATAGTTTGCATCGATGGTGTGTCTGGAGGGAAATATTCGGCAGGTTTATCAATTCCCGGCGCAATTAAATTATCAATTCTAAAGCGTTTTTTACCTAATATTTCAATGTAATAGTTGCTACCAGTTAGATCTAAGTCTTCACATTTTATGATATATACTAAAGTTCCAATTTTAACAGGACTGGCCCATCCACCCTCAGTTTTTTGTCCGTCTATTATATTTATTCCAAAAACTCGGTTAGAACTCATACAATCATCTAACATTTGTCTGTATCTAGGTTCAAAGATTTTAAGTGGAACTTTTTGATTAGGATATAAAACTACATCTATTGGGAATATGGGGATTATTTTAGACATTATGGAGCTAACCTCTCAATTTGCCACGTTGTTCCATGGCGAGTGTAAACAAAGCGGTCGTGCATTCTATCTCTTCTTCCTTGCCAGAATTCGATTTCCTTGTGTTCAAGCCTATAACCACCCCAGTAATCCGGCATTGGTATCTCCTTACCTTCATATTTCCTTTCATATTTTTTGAAAAGCTCTTCTAACTCGGCCCTACTCTCAACTGTGGAGCTCTGTTTTGAAGCTAACACAGAGATTTGACTCAATCTAGGCCTTGAAGAAAAATATTTTCTAGATTTATCTGGAGAAATTTTTCTAATTTTCCCTCTAATTCTAATTTGTCTTTCCAATGGATGCCAGTTGAAAGTTAAAGACCCATATGGATTTGATTCAATTTGTATTCCTTTTGTACTTTCATAATTAGTGTAAAAGATGAAGCCTTTTTCATCATATTCTTTAAGTAAAACAACACGACTTGTCGGTTTCCCTGAATGGCTTGAAGTAGCTAAAGTCATGGCGTTAGGTTCTAAAGTATCATACTCCTCGATTTTCTCAAACCATTTACGAAACATTTCGGTTGGAGATTCCAATAAATCTTTTCTGTCTAATCCTGAAATGTCATATTGCTTACGCATTTCTTCCAAACTGACCATTTACATCTAAATGTAGATTGACATTTAATAAAGATATGTTACTATTAAACACAGTTAAATAAGTGCCGTACAAATAATAATCATGGAAGTAGGACAACCTTATCCCTACAAAGGGTTTTGGATTAGACTTGTAGCCGCACTTATCGATGGCATAGTTTTAGCAATTATAGTAATTTTCTTGGCTGTTTTAAGCTTATTATTTTTTCGCGCCACATTGGGAGAGGGTGCTGGATTGGGTATGTTTTTCCTCGTTCTTATCTTAGCAAGCTTGGCAACTATTCTTTACAAACCTATTATGGAAGCCTCTGGCTACCAAGGCACATTTGGTAAATATGCATTAGGATTAAAAGTAGTTGATAAAAATGGCCAAAGAATAACGATGACTTCTTCATTTCTTCGTACAATTCTTTACATAATTGGCGCTCAAGCCTTTTTGCTTTGTTTAGGAATAGTAATGATAGGTTTTACTGAGTACAAGCAGGGTTTGCATGATATTCTTGCTAATACTTATGTTGTTACAACATATTGGGAAGGGCCAGTTCCTTTGGAAGATAAATTTGGAGCATAAATAATGGAAAATACACAAGAAGAGCAAAAGTGGGCTCTTGGAACCCTAACTATATTTGTAATCTTACTAATAATCTCAGGGATATCAGATTTTGTTGAAGTAGGCATCGGAGTTTGTACTTTTTTATTTAGTTGGTTAGCAGTAAGTTATTCAATAAGGAATTTCGGCAAGGGAGGCACTTCCAAGCAGGAATTACAAAAAGAAATGCAAGTATTTTCTATAATTTTACTAATTGTTTTGGTATTAATTACGTTATTGGCCGTTAATCAATATAGCGACTACGCATTTGTAACATTCGGATTCACACTTACTTGGATTATAAGAAGTTCAGCAATTAAATATTTTAGTTAAACTAATTTGCATTACGGCCATCAAGTGCTGAAATTACTATTGCTAATCCAGCAATGAATTTGCGATTAAAATTATTTTCAGGTGGAATATTAACTATTAACTTTTTAATTATTGGATTGAACTTCTGCCTCATAGTAATAGGTTTTTCGTTTCCCATGGTGTGAAGTGTGTATTTTTTTGGTAGGATTCCTAAGAAAACCCTTCTAGCAATTGCCTGAGCCATACTGTCTTCTAATAACATTCCAATATCATTGCCATCTGCGTCAAGAACTTGCCATTTAGTTCTAAGAATAGATTTCCAAAATTTTCTTCTTACAGTTCCCAATAAAACTCCTGCTTTAGGATCAAAAATATCGAATCCCCCCCATGCATCTACTAAGTTTCTTTGCTTGATAACTAACCATTCGTTGTTTTTACTTTCGTCGTCATAAAGTCTGATGTCCTCTTTAATTCTAAATCTTTTTTGCTCACAAAATCCGTATAATTGATCATTTTCATCCATAATGTGAAATTTATTTCCAAATATTTTCAAAAACTTTTCACGAATTAGATACTGATTTAGTTCAGTCAGTTTCGCCATATGTCAATTAGTGCAGACCTGTTATAAATTATTATTCAAAATCTTTTTTTGAAAATACTTTAAATAAAGTACAACTTAATCTACTTCATGGCAGATGACAACGAAATGCAAGATTTTGTAGGATATCAGAAAGCTAGAATACTCCCATTGAATAAAGCTGAAGAATCTTTGCTTCCCGGTTGGGCAAATACTCCTCAAATGGCAGTTTTAATGCTTAATTTGACAATCATTCTGTTGGGATTAATAGTTAGCTTAACTGTTTCAGATGTGACCTCTGGTGAGGGCAATAGTACAATTTTATCATTTTTTGGTAAATGTTAGATGGTTAAGTTTGATGATCTAGATATATCTATACTTTCTTTTGTTGCAGACCATCCTGGCTGTACTGTTACTGACTGCGCTAAATCACTTTTTAATCCTAAGAGTACAGAAGAGTTGCAAAAGAAAGATTCAATGTTAAGGCATAGATTCAAATCATTATCATCGGAAAAGTATTTACTAGAAGCAAAAAATAATAATCATAGTACTTTTAGGATAGATAATAATCTCATTCATTTTGGGCCAGAGTTGCGTTTTATGAATGTAGGAGGAGAAAAATTCATACACAAAGATTTAGTGAAGGATTATTGCATTTTAATATACACCGAAGATGGAGTCATAATTAAATCTTTAGACAAGCTTGAGAGAAAGTATTTATCATAATCTTTTTTTGAAAATCTCTTATATATGGGCTTGTTTCTGTTAATGCATGGCAGACGAGTTATTCGGTAGCGAGTTAGGATTAGCTTTCGTAATCGTAGGAGTTCTTTTATTCGTAGTTGAAGTGTTCCAACCAGGATTTTTAATTGCAGTCCCAGCCACCGTTTTCATAGCTCTGGGAATTCTGCTTTCTTTTAATGTCGTGGATGGATTGCTGCTTTTACCAATTGGATTGGCAGTAGGGCTAGGTTCATTGTATGGAACAATGATGCTTTACCAATCTTTAGCACCTCCAGATACTCCCAGTGAAATGAGTATTGAGGGTAAAATTGGAGAAAAAGGAGTTGTTACCAAAGAAGTCATTGCAAATGATAGAAGTGGTAAAGTCAAAATTAGTATGGAAGAAATGAGAGCTACATCTGACCAAAATATACCTGTAGGTACTAAAGTTAAAGTTACAGATGCGGAAGGAATCACAGTTACAGTAATGCCTTTACAAGGAGAGGAATAAAATGATAGGAGAAATAATATTCTTACTGTTAATTCTTGGAGCAGTATTAGTTGTCGTTTTAATGACAACTATTGTTCAAGTTGAGCAGTATGAATCAGGAGTCGCGCTACGATTGGGTAAGTTTCATACAATGCTCAATCCAGGATGGAATTTTGTTATTCCATTGATTACAAAAGTTTTCAAAGTAGATTTACGTATTCAAGTTCTTGACGTTCCTCGTCAGGAAGTTATTACTAAAGATAATTCGCCTACAATGGTGGATGCAGTTGTCTACTACAGAGTTGCAGATGCTAAGAAAGCAGTTCTTAATGTTGCAAATTATAGGGCAGCAATAGTTAACATGGCCCAAACAACCCTAAGAGGAGTAGTTGGAGACATGGAATTGGATGAAATTTTCTCAAGTAGAGATAAAATAAATGCAATTCTTAGAGATAAATTAGATATTGAAACAGACCCATGGGGTGTAAAAGTAGATAATGTAGAAATTAGAGAAGTAGATCCTTCACCTAATGTTAAAGCAGCAATGGAGGAACAGACTTCAGCAGAACGTGAAAGGCGTGCAGCTATTCTGAAAGCCGACGGTGAAAAGAGATCAGCCATCCTTTCAGCAGAAGGTGAAAAACAGTCTCGAATTTTGACTGCAGAAGGAGACAAACAATCACGTATTCTAGAAGCTGAAGGAGTTAGACAATCTAAAGTTTTAGAAGCTCAAGGTCAGCGTTCTCAGACTATTTTAGAGAAGCAGGGAGAAGCTCAAGGTTTGAAAATTACAGCTATGGGTGCATCCACTCTAGACTCCAAAGCTTTAACTGTTTTGAGTTTAGAATCTCTAAAAGAGATTGGTGCTGGAGCGTCTACTAAGTTTGTTCTTCCATTTGAATTAACAAAATTATTCGAAGGCGCAGCAGACTATGTTGGTTACTCACGTAAAGCCCCAGACAGACAATTATCAGACCTTAAAGATATAGAAAAAGCACTAGGTAAATCAGAAGATATTCTTGGAACAATTCCTACAGCTGACGAAATGCAGGCTGAGTTAGACGCAATCAAGGAGGAAGCAGATGAAGCACTTCAACAGGTTGTAGACGAAGGAATTAAGGACCAGATGACTGCTTCTGAGCCACCTAAAGAGCTTAAAGAACCAGAAGCATAATAAAAGAATCCAATATATAGGCGCCAATTTGGCAAGATATAATGGAACCTATAGGTCACGAGGGACTAGGCAGACTTCTCAAACTTGAAGACAATCTGCAGACACCCCACGTTGTATTCAGTCATTCAGACTTAGAAGAGTCGAAAGATTTAGAGTCGGGAGGAACAATTACGATTGGTAAAAAGTTCAATTTACCACCTAGTCCATTGGGTTTAGATTCTGAAAAGTCTCCGTATTTGCAATTATCTGAAAATATTGCAGTTATTGATAACGCATATTCAATTCAGCCTAAGAAATTGGTAGAGATTGCCAAAGAGTTTAGGTTGGAAGCAGGATATTCTAGATTAATTTATGCACCAGCTGTAGAACCTTCACAAATGCCAATTTTAGCATATTTGGGAGTAGATATTTTTGACGATTTAAATGTTGAATTACGTAGTTCAACTGGTTGGGTTTTAGAAAGTGGAGAATGGATTAAGCAAAATAAACAAATTGAAGATTTGTTTTCACATAATCGTGAAGAATTAAATCGTTGGATATCAAGAATAAGAAATGCAATTTCTAATGGAAAGTTAAGAGAATTAGTTGAATTAACAAGCCTTCATAATCCACGAGTTTCTCAAATTTTGTATTACTCAACATCACTATTAATTGAGAAAGGTGCTAGAGTTCATTCAAAGATAAGGTCAAATGATTTAAGTTTAAATCATCCGGCAATTCTTGATTTTCAAGACAGATTATCAAATTACGAGCCTCCAGCAAAAGGTATGGTTTTGTTAATTTTACCTTGTTCAGCAAGAAAACCATATTTCAAAAGTAGCAGTCATAAACGATTTTTTAATGCACTACGCGAAGTTGATAATTATTTGGCATTGCATGTTGTTTCAGTAACATCTCCGTTGGGCCTAGTTCCTAGAGAGTTAGAGTTTTGTTATCCTGCAGCCCACTATGACATTGCAGTAACTGGTCAGTGGAATGCATCTGAGATTGAAATGCTTAGATCTCAGTTGGCCAAATTAAACCTTAAACAGAATTATACTAAGGCAATCGTTCACGCAGGTTCTTCATCAAAAATAATGACCAATTTAATCAAGGAATTAGGAATTGATGTAGTTGATACTAGGGTTGAAAAACCATCTTCATATGAAGGGCTTGAAATACTTCAAAATATAGCAAGAATGTCATTATCAGATGTCCCTTTATTGAACACTAAAGACAGAGCTAAAGGTGAAGCTACAGGATTAGCTAAGTTCCAATATGGCGATAACTCTAATTTTTTAGTGAAGTCAGAAATTAGTGGACGTATGCCTTACAAATTGCGATGCGGAGATTTAGCAGCAATGTCTCCAGTAGTTGGTGGCTTTGGCCTAACTTTGAAAGGAGGAATTGAGTATTCTTCACAAGGAGGGCCGACAATCATTGCAGAAACTTTCAAATTAATAGGAGATCTATTTGCAGTAGGTGTAAAGTCTTACGAAGGAAGTTGGAATATAGGAGATCAAGTAGTAATCAAGCAAAACGGTACAGTAACGGGTGTAGGTATTGCGAAAATGATGCCGGAAGAAATGATTGCAATGAAAAGAGGAATCGCAGTGGAGGTAAGACACCATGCCTGAGGCATTTGTTCCTTTGACAGATTTTGTGAATAAATCAAAGTCAATACCTCGAGACCACCCTTTAGATAAGCCAGTAGCAAAATGGATTGAAGAAGAAATTTTGGATGGCGAAGTAGTAGAAGCAGGCGTTGTAATTCTGAGAACAAGAGGGTGTTATTGGTCTATCAAGGAAGGTTGTTCAATGTGCGGTTACTTCAATGACACAGTTCCTGGAGGAGTTAGTGACGATATGCTAAGAGAGCAATGGCGAAAGGTTAGACCAATTTTAAAAGGTAAAAAATATGCTAAAATTTACACTTCAGGTTCTTTCATAGACCCAACGGAAGTTCCATTTGATTTTGCAGACGAGGTAATGTCAGATATGTCTGATATGGGGATTGAAAAAGTATTAATCGAGTCACTGCCGGAGTTTGTCACTCCTAAGAATTTTGCTTATACTAATTCTCCTAAATTGGAAATAGCAATAGGTTTAGAATCTTCAAGTCCAGTGGTTTTAGATAAATCAGTTAACAAACGTTTACGATGGCCTCATTTTGTCAAAGTATGTAAGCTTGCTAGAGATAACGGAGCTGAAGTTAAGGCATACATTTTGCTCAAACCGCCTTATCTTAGTGAAAAAGAAGGAATAGAGGATGCAGTACAATCGGCCATTGATGCAGCACCTCACGTTGATAAAATATCAATTAATCCAGTAAATGTACAAAAAAACACAGTCGTTGAAAAGTTATGGTTTAGGAACGAATGGACAGCACCTTGGCTTTGGTCTGTAGTTGAGGTTTTACAAAAATGTGAGGATTTGCCAGTTCGTGTGTATTCAGATCCAACAGGAGGAGGTACACGAAGAGGCGCACATAACTGTCATGATTGTAACAAGAAAGTCTTAGAGGCATTGAAAAATCATCGTCTCGGTTTAGGAGAATTGAAAGGTTTACATTGTAATTGCAAGTCCCGTTGGAAGGCACTAGTTAATCAATCAAAGTTGAGGAGAAATGGTTCAGAACCTCATGGATATCGAAGTGGTTTTACAGGCGGCAGGCATTTTTAATGGGCTTATTCTAGCGATTATTAATGGAAGAAATAAATTGGCTTAGAGTTTTTGCAGGCTTGTTGCTTGTTTTGTTTATTCCAGGATACACATTAATTCAAGCGATGTTCCCTCGGAAAGGAGAATTAGATGAGGAATTTGATACGCTTTACAGAGTCACACTAGGCATGGCGATGTCAATTTGTATAGTGATTATAGTAGGCTTCATTTTGGGAAATCCTGCACTTGGTAATGCACCCTCTTGGGGAAACTCAGATGAGGATAAAGGGTATTTCCAAACATTTTTTGTCACTTTATCATTACTTTCTCTGTCAACATTGTTTTTTGTTGCAGGTTGGTACAGAGGCGCTTATCCTTGGACTGCTAACATTCATCCAAGTCTTGCTAGAGCACCTCCAGGAATTCGTATTGAGTCAGAGTTGGCTGTGGCAGGAAAGTACATACCTGCTGAACTAATAGAACTTCAAGGTTTAAAGCATGACAGAGATAATGTTAAACGTAAATTAGAAGAAGTTGAAAGCCGTAAGCGTTCAGGCAGTTCAGTCATGAAAAAATATTATGAAAGAAAAGAAAAAACGCTATTGGCAGATTTAGCAGATATTGATTCTAAAATGGCAGATTTAGATCAAGACTTGAACAGACCTGGAGAGGGTGAAGGTTTATCTGGAGATGTAGTTCAAGAAGATTCATTAGAAATTTCAGATGAAGAGGAATAACTTTGGAATATAAGTTAATAATAGTAGTTAGAACAGACTTAGGAATATCTAAAGGTAAGATGGCTGCACAAGTATCACATGCTGCAGTTAATTGTTCACTTCAATCAAAGAAATCAGATTCTTTAAATTTTAAGAAATGGTATGGGGACGGTCAGAAAAAAGTAGTTGTTAAAACAACAAACGAATCTTCATTAAGACAATTGCAACAACATGCAAGAGATATTGGTTTGACTAATAGCTTGATAACTGATGCAGGATTAACCGAAGTGCCTCCCGGAACAGTTACTTGTCTGGGAATAGGTCCAGGCACTGAAACAAAAATTAATGAAGTAACTGGAAAGTTATCTTTATTCTAAACCCAACGCTTTATTTATCACGCGTATTCGGTTAGTATGGGCTGGTTTGGTAAAAAGAAAGAAGAAAAGAAAAAATTTGATTATTCTGAGGAAACAAAAGAACTTTTTGCAGAGCGAGATGCTTATTATGCAGAACAACGCCGTAAATTAGGTGGCGGCGAGTCTAATCCTGAGTTAGCCAAGCAAAAACAAGAAGAAGCCCCATCCTCAAGAAAAGAGGATTTAGAGGATCTTTTAGGAGGTACTGGAGATTTCAATCCATACGTTGACAAAGGTGAATCAACTTCAGAATCAGCAAGTATTCCTTCTAAGCCGTCAATTTCAGGAACATCTTCAGGATACGTGTGTACTAAATGCGGAAAAGAATTTCAAGAAAAATGGGGAAAATGTCCATCATGTGGCGGAGGAATGAAAAAGCTAGGCGGCAGTGTGCCTGAATCATCATCTCCGCCTCCTGTTGAAACTTCCTCACTTTCAGAATCTACGAATTCAAACGTTGGCGATCCTTTAGATGACCTTCTTGGAGATTTTAGTTCTTCACCTGAGAAAAGTGAAGATGAAGATTCTTCCGATGAATTACCTAATAATGTTAGAATGGTTGGAGACGACGATAGCGGTCCTTCCACAGATTTTGGTGCTCAACGTTCAAGCCATAGTAACCGCAAGAGAGTGCGTAAAGTCAAGAAAATAAAAAGACCTCGTAATCCGTAGTTGGACTCAGATGTCAGATTCTGATAAAATACAAATACCTGAGGCTGCAAAAGACATAGGGATGGCAATAGGTAGCGTTCTCTTAGTTTTTCTATTGACGTTTGCTTACAGTGGAAATTGGCCACCTATGGTAGTTATTGAATCTGGTTCTATGGAGCATACAGATAATCCCTTGTATGATGAACCTGGCTTTACTCACATTGGAACAATAGATACAGGAGATCTAGTAGTAGTTAAAGAAGCTGAAAAATCAGAAATTATCACATATCTTCAGGGTAAGAAAACAGATTACAAGAAATATGGAGATTATGGCGATGTAATAGTTTATTACAAAAACGGAATAAGAGAGCTCGATGGAAGTCCAGTTACACCAGTGATTCATAGAGCAATGGCTTGGGTAGATGTTTTAGAAGAACCAAAAGATATGAATGGCGATAATATTACAGATTATTACTATATTCCTGAGATAGAAACTTATTTTGGTTCTAAAATAGAATTTTCAGAAATAGGCCTCAGTGGAGGCGCGCATCTTAAGAACTTAGAAAATTCAGGCTACATTACCAAGGGCGATTCTACTGGTAACCCACATCCTGATCAATTGACTCACAGAGATATTAACAATAATCCTGTTCAACCCGTAGATCCCGATTGGGTTGTTGGGATGGCAAGAGGAGAATTGCCATGGTTTGGCTTAATTAAATTAAAGATAACACAACCAGAAAATTATGATAATGCACCATCAGGATGCAAATCTATGCTTTTGATTTCCATTATAATTATTTTAGTAGGGCCATACACAGTAGGAAAGCTTTTGGAAGTTAGAGAGCAAAGAAATCAATCAGCTGCAAAAAGGAAGAATAAACCTTAATTATAAGCAAGTAACGAGCATTTGAGTATGTCTAAATTACCAGCGGCAGCTAAACGCGGAATTCCATCTAAAGAAAATTTCAAAGAATGGTATCCATTTATGGTTGAAGCTGCAGAATTGGTTGATAAAAGATATCCAATAAAGGGAATGGACGTGTGGAGGCCTTATGGTTGGAAAACTATGAGATTAATAGATAATTTAACTCACGATGAAATGGAGAGGACAGATCATGAAGAAGTCAATTTTCCACTATTAATTCCTGAAGATTTATTAGATAAAGAGAACAAGTTAGTTTCGCTACTTAAAAAAGCTAGAGAAGCAGGCGTAGATCCTTCTGAACTAAGGCTAGAAGATGATGTAGAAGGATTTGCTAAAGAAGTTTACTGGATTAAACATGCAGGAGAAACAAAATTAGATAATCCAATGTTTTTGAGACCTACAAGTGAAACTGCAATGTATACAATGTTTCCTTTGTGGATTCGCTCTCACGCAGATTTGCCGTTAAAAACGTATCAAATTGTTAATACTTTTAGATATGAAACTAAGCAGACTCGTTCATTTATTAGAGTTCGAGAAATACATTTTTTTGAGGCACATACAGCCCATGTTGATGAAGATGATGCAACAAGACAAATTAATGAAGACTTAGAAATTGTAAAGAATCTCATGGATAAATTAAATTTCCCAGTAATAGTAACGAAAAGGCCAGTTTGGGACACATTCCCAGGAGCTTGGTACACAATTGCTATAGATGTGATAATGCCAGACGGTAGAACTTTGCAAGTTGCTTCAGTTCACCACTACAGAGATCAATGGGCTAAAGCATTCGACGTAAAGTATGAGGACGACACTGGCGAACAAAAGTATGTTCATCAAACAACATACGGAATGTCCGAAAGATTACTTGGAGCAACCGTAGCAACTCATGGTGACGATAAAGGATTGATTATGCCTCCTTCTATTGCCCCAATTCAAGTAGTTATTGTCCCTATTCTATCTAAAGACGGTTCAGAAGAAATTATGTCTGCAGCAAATGAAATGGTTAAAGAGCTAAAATCAGAAAAGATTAGAGTTAAGTTAGATGATAGAGATATTAGGCCTGGTCAAAAATACTACGATTGGGAAATAAAAGGAGTGCCATTGAGAGTAGAATTAGGTCCAAGAGATCTCAAATCAAATTCATTTATGTGTGCTAGAAGAACGGGAGAAAAGTCTAGTTACAAATTACAGGAATTAATTGGCTCAGTTAGGAAAGAGTTGGATTTAGTCAATGAGTACATGAAAGAAAGTGCTAAATCTCATTTTAATCAGCATATCAAAAAAATGCCTAAGGTAGAGATTAATGGTTCAACTATTTCATTTGAGCAAAAGTTAGAGGATGGGTTTGTTTATGAAATGGCTTTTGAAGGAAATGATGCTGAAGCTGAAATGATTGAGAAAGAAACAGGATTCTCTTTATTGGGTGAGTCTACAAGCCCGTATTCTGAAAAAAGGAAATGTGTGGTCACAGGCAAACTTACACACAACAAAGTTTTCTTAGCTAAAACATACTAGAACTGAATTGAATAACTTATGAAGTTAGACTTTATATACAGTCTGTGACAATGTTTATGTCCGACAGTAGAATCACTTGTGGTTCAAAACTGTCAGAAAGAGGACGCAACCATGGAACACAGAATAGAAAAAAACGATGAGGGAGTTTCCCCAGTTATTGCCGTTATTTTAATGGTGGCAATTACAGTTGTT
>JAPOKN010000040.1 GCA_029977605.1 Methanobacteriota archaeon | reverse complement strand
ATTCAATAATCCAGCAATGGAAACCTTTAGTTTTGCAAGTGAAGAAGCTGGAACGAAAACTGGATTGTTTTGGTATGGTGTAGCTTATGGTTCAGCAGCTGCAGGATGTGTTGCGCCGGTTATAATTGGACTGCTGACTGCAAGTATAACTAAAGGAATCATTACTGGACTATTGGTTTTCCTAATATTCTCTATTACTGCAGGTTCACTAATGGTAGCATTTACTATGATGGTTGCAGCCTCCGAAACTACTATTGTTGACAAACTGAAAGCTTCTACCCGCCAAATAGAAATGGCTGGTGGAGTCATAATGATAATTGTTGGAATTTACTTGGTCTATTACTATCTTTCAACGAACGTACTCTAGATATTTATCTGAAAGTGGAGGTTCAGGAACTAATTCTTTGCTGATAGCTTTTGTTCCAACTGAAATTAAAGTAATCTCTTGATATCTCTCTGCATTTGTATACAAGTCTTCGAAGTGAATTGGTCTGTGTGCTTTTGATTGATCCTCATCAATTGGATTATTAACTGTGAGAATTCCATTATCCTCTCCTGTTATGACAATCCAATGCGGAATATCTTCATCCTCTTCTTCGAATATAATCGTCGAAACAAGCGCCATCATTACTCGATCTGCATTAAGGGCGTCTCTAATGTCCTTTAGTTCAGGTTTACGTATTTCTTGTGTTGTACCATTTAGTGCACATACTCTTTTTTGCATGTCGTGGAAAAATTCTAGGTAATGCTCACTTCCACCATTGCTTTTGATATAAGTTTTAGCTCTTTCTATTAAGCCGAGACCTGGATTATCTGTGATGATATGAGGATAAAGCCCTCTGACAGATAATGGTGCACAGACGCCATATCTACCAGCCCCTTTCATCTCAACTGCGTTAGTTTCTCTCCACAATTCATATTCTAAATCACGATCTAAATTACTTACAAAATTATAATATTTTAAAATCATTGCTACACAAGCTGAACCACAACTAAAATCTGAGGTTTGCGCATACAATGGTACGTCTAAATTCACAGATTACTACTAAGGGGTGCCCAAATAACGTTTGCCTATTTTGATATAATAGGAAGGAGACTATTTGCTGCAGTTTCTGCTGCATTAGCAACATCATCTAGTCTTTGAATCAATCGATACATATGAGAAGCTGCAAGAGGTTGATCTTCACCATTTGTGAAAACATAAGAAGCTGCTTTAGCTTCAATCAAATCTGCTTTGTGTTCTAAATCATTAACATTGCCAATATGTTGATGCATAATGTCTTTTTCTTTATTGGAAAATGCAGATTCAAGAAGATATTCGAAGCGCCCAACCGTCTTTCTGTATTCTTCTACGGTTGCTGTTACTGCATCTGCTAATTCCAAAACTAAGGCTTTAGCCTCTTTATTTTCATATAGTTTTCTAAATGACAAGATTTCAGTCACGTTTTCTGCGTAATCCGCAATTCTATCTTGACGAGAAACTAAATCTAAAAACACAGGTTTATCTACTGCTAAACGAACACTGCCTCTCAATACATCTCTCATTTCACTCTTAATTTTATCTGCCTCGAGCTCTGATTCAGATGTTGCAGTAATGTGGCCTTGAATGTCTTCACCTTCACAAGCTGCTTTAACGCAAGCATTCATATTCTCGACTGTTTCAAATACTTTCTCAGCGTGTTCATAATAAGATTTGAACACGCTAGGGCCAATTCTGCTTTCGAAAAGTTTCATCTTAACCTTCAGCCTCCGACCTTATATCAGACTTTAGCTCTGTTGTTATTGCGTTATACAACAACCAAATAATCGTTGCTAAAATTATTGAAACTGATACGATAAATCTAGTCTCATTCAATCCGAAAATAATGTAGAGTCCTATTGCTCCGAATGCAGCTGCCGGGATACTTGCTACCCAGCTTGCAGCTATTTTTCCAAATACCTTAAAATCTACTGAAGCGGCACCTCCTGCAAGACCAACGCCGACAACTGATCCAATTAATGTATGTGTTGTAGATATTGGGACAGCCAGGAAAGGCATCGAGAAAATTAGAACGGTTGTTGCAGCACCAAACTCAGCTGCAAATCCCCGAGTTGGAGTGATGTGTGTGATTTTCTTACCTACAGTAACCATTACTCTAGCACCCCACGTCATTACTCCTAAGGTGATTCCTGCACTTCCTAACAAAATTAACCATGTTGGGATTGCCGCTTCTGACTGAAGAACATCCTGTTCATGTATTTGCCATACGGCGGCCATCGGGCCGATGGCATTACTCCTATCATTTGCACCGTGCGCAAACGCAACATAACATGCTGTAATAATTTGAAGCCAAACAAAGATTTTTTCGACACCTTGATATCCTTCTTCTTCAAATTCGTACTCTCGTAAAATCCAATACAATACTAAGCTTGCTATTATTCCTATGAAAAGTGCTAATAACAAAGAATTTAGTGGTAACCAAGCGCCTTCCTCGAATATATTAAATGTTGTTCCTTCACTAGCAGGAAGCCATTCTGATTTATCCAATAAACCTTCAGAATCAAGGCGTTTAATCATTCCTTTCATTGCCTTGTACTGAAGAGCTAAACCTAGAACAAAGAAAGTAGGCAAAGCCAGAATCGGCGCCATTATTCTTGAACGCTCTATTGGATTTTCTGCATCCATAATCACTTTCTTAACTATAACAAATGTGGTGTAAGCTAATATTCCTCCAAGTAGTGGTGAAGCTACCCAACTCATTACAATTTTAGTTACAACTTCCCAATCTACATTATCTGGAGCAACATAAATTCCAATTCCTAGGATTCCACCAACAATGCTGTGTGTTGTTGATACCGGTAAACCATATTTTGTTGCTACTGTTAGCCATAATGCAGCTGCAAACATTGCGGCGATAAAACCATACTTTAATTCTGTAGAATAAGTTTCAAGATCAGCTTCTTCAAAATTTAGAATTCCTTTTCGTACAGTATCTGTTACTGCATCTCCTGCAAAGAAAGCTCCTAAAAATTCAAAAATTGCTGCTGCAATTATAGCATTTCTAAAAGTTAAAGCTCCACTACCGACACTAGTTCCCATAGCATTGGCAACATCATTTGCTCCAATGTTCCAAGCCATGTATCCTGCAATCAATATTGCAAGAAAAATCATTATATCTAGTCCAAACATTAAAATGCTCCTAAATTGCCTATAAATAAATATATGCTAAATATTATATATAGACTATATATTATAGCCCATATAGAAAGGATTGCAATCATGGCTGAAAGCAGAAAATTACAGCAAACTGGAGGATCTACTTTGATTGTTTCTCTACCTAAGAAATGGATTAACAAAAATAAATTAAAAGCAGGTTCTGAAGTTAGATTAAGAAAACAATCTGATGGGACAATGAATATTGATCCAGGTAAATCAGACACTACCAAAAAAACCTCAATCGTGCAGTGTAACGATGAAGAAAGTCAACATCTATTCCGAGATTTAATTGGAGCCTATCTTGCTGGTGCAACTGAGATAAAAGTTCTAGGAAATCCTAGACTTACTGTAAAAGAGAGAAAGACCATACGTAAATTTTCAGCAAGTGTTATTGGATTAGAAATAATAGAAGAAGAAGCTGCTCAAGCTATGTTAACTGATATGTCTAATCCTGGAGCGTTACCCTTCAGAACTGCAATCAAGAGATTATACAAGATAGTCAGTGCAATGTATAATGATTCAATATTAATCTTAGAAGGTGCTGATGATTTAGCAGCAGATGTTGTTGATAGAGATAAAGAAGCTGATAAACTTCAATGGTTTATTGAAAGGCAATTCAATATGATGCTGGAAAATACCAGCTTATCGCGCGAATTGAAGGCCTCTTCTTTTGAAGGCGTCATTTACTCAAATGTTGCAAGATATTTAGAGAGAATAGCTGATCATGCCTGTAGACTAGCTGAAATTGGATATATTGCAGGACTTATTCCTGGAAGAAAAATGCTACCTTTAGCAAAAGATGCCGGTGAAATAATGGAAAAAGCTATGAAATCTTTTATCAATAATGATCCTAGAAAAGCTACCGTTGTTATAGATAAAGGAAAGAAATCTGTGAAAAAGGCCCAAACTTATTTCGAAAACAGATACAAAAAGGAAATGGAACATCCTCTTGAATTCTCTATAGCAATGGATGCCATCATGAGAACAATTGCATATTCAACCGATATTTCTGAGGCAACCATAAATTATGCTGCTAAAAAGGAAAACAAATGATAAACAAACTAATTTTAATGAGACATGCAAAAAGTTCATGGAAATATCCTGATTTGTCCGATCACGAAAGGCCATTGAAAAAAAGAGGAAGAAAAGCATCTGTAAAAATTGCTAAAGAACTAATAAGATTAGAATGGATTCCTAACAAATTATTTTCCAGTGATTCTGCTAGAACCAAAGAAACTTGGAAAAGAATAAATAAATACATAAAAGACGTTGATGTAAAATACTCTCGGAAATTTTACCATAGTAAACCAAAGAAGATTATGAAAAATATTCCAGATGAATTAAACTATGAAACAATTATGATACTTGGCCATAATCCTGGCTGTGCCGATTTTCTTGAACATTTGTGTGGAGAATGGCATCGAATGCCTACTGCTGCAACCGCATTACTTACAATAAAAGACAATTCTATATCATGGAAAGAGGCTGGAAATTGGAATTTAGAAGATTTACTGTTACCTAGAGAATTATAAATTATCTAAAAGCCGAACAAAACTTTTGAGAAACCTATAGCAAAAAGTGGAATCTGCAAGCCAAAATTAGCTAAAACTGGTTTATCTTGAGTGATATAACCTGCAATTGACCAAAATACAACTCCAGCTCCGTGTAGAAAAATATTTAGAGGATAAACATTCAAATTTGTCATTAATATTCCGCTTAAAATAAACGCAGTCCCTAGCCATTTCAATCCTTCGATTCTTTCCATAAGTCACCTTATTGCTGTAGAGAAAAGAGACTAAATATAAATTTAAACAATATTGTATTTATTTCAAATTACCAATATTTACAACATATTTTCTTTTTCTAAAAAATCAGTAAGTCTAGCCCTGATATCATCTCTTGCAAATTCAAAGTTATCTTGGGTTATTGGATCTTCAATTGGCCAGTGTAATTTTTTACAAGTTTCAGGCCAATGCATTGAGACGCAAGTTTCGTTAGCTGAACCGCAAAGAGTTATCGCGTAGTCAGCTTCTTTCCAATTAAGATCTGCAATATTTTTTGAGTGCTGATTAGAAATATCTATACCCATTTTTTTCATTGCAATAGTTGCCTTTGGATTCAAACCTTCGGGTTTAGTACCTGCGCTTAAAACGTTCAAACTAGAATTCATGTTTTTCAGCAAACCTTCAGCCATTTGTGACCTAGCTGCATTGCCTGTACAGATGAATAATACAGTTACCATAATTATGGATTGTAATCGTCTATAAAATACTAAATTCAATATTATATTTATTTTGTGTTCCACCTTAAATGCCGTGCATAATAAAAGTGGTCCAAAATGTTTGTTTTAAGCTTAACACCTCCGTAGAAAAACTTTAAAAGGTGGAACCAATGAGAATGAACTCATGGTGTACTTAACAAGGAAGACCACACGAGGGCAGCACTACTTCTACCTCGTTAAATCTTTCAAGTATGATGGTCGCGTAGAAAAGGTACAACGATACCTTGGTTCTGAGGAACCTGATGAGTTTGAACTAGAGCGATTAAAACAGATGCACAGCAATGAATTGGAACTTGCAGCCATTGAAAGGATGGCTCACATGTCATCTGAAACTTATAGAACACCATATCTCGACAAAGAAGCATTACTTGGCTTAGAGAGGATGAAATTCCTTAACAGAGCAATCCATAGGTTACAAACAACCGATGAAAAGGTAAGAGAACACGCTAAAAATCGTGTAGCTACCATTTATGGAAATATGGCTCTATCTTCTAATCCTCTAACATTTGAAAATATTGAATCTATATTTGATCAAGATAGAGCACCATCTGGACTCCCTTTATCAAAAGTTTTAGAAGTTTTATCTCTGAGGAGATTACACGGAGAGATTAGCGAAAGAGTGGGAAGACTGGGAAAAAGAAGTATCTTAAAATTACATCAAGATTTATTTGAAGGAACTGGGAAAGGCGGAGTTCTAAGAGAGAATTCAGCTAACTTACCAGGTTCTGCATTCATGCCGCCTCCTGCAATATTAGTAGAAGATGAATTGGAAGGCTTATTGCAATGGTGGCACGATCCTTCACCACTACATCCGTTTGAAAGAGCTGTATTATTCCATCACAGATTCCAACAAGTGCGTCCATTCGAATCTGGAAATGGGCTGATCGGAAGATTAATTATGGATGGAATGCTAATTAGAGCAGGTTTATCTGCTACAAAGTGGAATAAAGATGATCGAAATATCTATCTATCTGGACTAGTAGCAGGTGATAGGGGAGATCGTACAAATCTAATTTCAAACTTTTGGAAATCTTACAAGAATCAACATCAACCTACTGTTGATGGAGGTCGGGAAGCAATGCGACTCGAACCTCGACAATCTCAACTGGAGGCCTTCTGAGTGAGGCTTCTCGAACTTAAGTTCGAGAATTTTAAATCTTTCAAAGGCCACGTTACCGTCCCTCTCGGACCTGGGTTCACATGTATTACAGGACCTAATGGTTCAGGTAAATCTAACATAACTGATGCAATACTTTTCATCCTAGGATCTCGTTCTACAAAACTTTTGAGAGCTAGAAAGTTAAAACAGCTAATACACGGTTTCCAAGAAGGAAGTAAAAAGAAAAGTGGACCAAAATCATGTAAGGTTTCAATGTCCTTCGACAATAGTGATAGATTTTTGGCTATTGAAAAAGATTTAGTTACGTTCACTAAAGGAATAAAATTAAAGGGTAAAGATACAACTACGTACTATCAAATTGACAAAAAGAAATCTTCTGCTAGGGAATTTGAAGCCCTATTTTCAAGAGCTGGACTATATGCAACAGGATACAACATAATTCAACAAGGGGATGTCATTCAAACTTCTTTAATGTCTGGAACTGAAAGAAGAAGAAAAATTGAAGATGTTGCTGGAATTACTGCTTATGATAATCGATTGAAAAGTACTAGAAGTGCACGAAAATCAGTTGAAGCTGATTTAGTACTTCTTAATGAAAGGGCAAAAGAATCAAAAAGAACTTTAAAGCAATTGGAAAGGGAAAAAGAAGATGCTGAAAAGTTAGAGAGTATTATCGAAGAACTTAATGAAAATGAAATAGCTCTAAAATTTAGAACTATATTTGACCTAGAAGCTGAAATTGAATCAAGAAGAGAAATTGTTGAAAAATATACTAAAGAATTAGAAAAAATCGACAAAAAACAACTTAAAAGAAGAGAAGAAATTGAAGCGAATCAACTTAAATTTAAAGAAATAGAAAACGAAATTGGAATTTCAGGAGGGAATAAAGCTCGGGAATTACAAGAGGAATTAGACAAAGCTAGAGTTGCTCATGCTTTGGCTGGACGAAATGCTGAAAGTGCACAGAACGAATTAAGAGATTTAGAAATTGAGAGAAAAACAATCGTTGGTGAGCACAAAGTAGCATCTAATGAACTGAAAAATCTCACAAAAGATTTAGATTCTTTGAATAAAATAATAAAGAAACTTGAAAGTAAAGTTACTGCTAAAGTTTCACGTTTAACTGAGTTAGAGGGTGCTGCTGCAAATAATTCGGAAGTTGTCAAGAAACAACGTGATCAACTTGAGGAACTTCGTAAGAAAGCCGGCGAACTTGAGATGCAAAGGCATAGAATTGAGGGTGAAAAGGAACAATTGGAAAATCAATTAACTAGTGCAGAAGAACAAGTGATTCGATCTGAAAAGTGGTTAGAATCAATTATAACTGACGCAAAAGAAGCCGATTTCCAATTAAAAGATATGGAAATTGGAAATAAATCTGCAAATCAAAATTTGGAAAAGATTAAGAAAAAGCATAAAGATGTTCTGAAATCAATTGAAAAGTACCAAAAAGATTTGTCAGACCTAGAAGGGAAATTACGTAATTTATCAATGAAATTAGCTTCGAAAGAAGCTGCGCAAAGAGCAAGAGAAGAATTTGGAGGTTATGCTAAAGGAGTTAAGGCAATCTTACAATGTCGAGATGAAGGCAAATTATCTGGAATTATTGGAACTGTTGCTGAATTAGGGAGAGTAGACAAAGAATATGCTACTGCATTGGAAGTTGCTGCAGGTGCTCGATTACAGTCGATAGTTACTGAAAACGACAGGGCTGCTGCTGAAGCAATTGAATTCTTGAAGCGTAATAACATTGGAAGAGTAAGATTTTTACCATTGAATAAAATACACTCATACAAGCCAAGTGCTGCAGCAATATTAATTTCAAAGAAACCTGGTGCAATTGGTTTTGCACAAAACCTAGTTAAGTTTGATTCAAGGTACAAGGATGCATTTGGAAATGTATTCGGAGATACTGTAATCATTGATTCGTTATCTAATGCAAGAAAACATCTTGGCAAAGGAAGAATGGTTACTTTACAAGGCGAATTACTAGAAAGTGGAGGTGCCCTAGTTGGAGGTGCTGCACCACGAACCGGAATAAGCTTTGGAACTGAAGATAGAACTGAAATCGACAATTTAACTGCTGAAATAGGGAATTTGGATGCCGAGAAATTACAGAAGTCATCTGCCCTCGGTGAGTTGATAGATAGTGCTGGAAAATTAGCCACCGCTAGACAAGAACTTGAAAGTGAGAGGGCTGCTTTCCAGACTCGAGTTACTGATTACGATGGAAGGGCTGAAGAAGTTAAGAAGAGAGTTCAGGAAGCTGAAGACGCACTCAAATCTCGCCAAGGAATGGTTGAAGCTTTACAAGGTGAAATTATTGAAAGAAAGGAATCTATTGAGAATTTAGAACAAGATATCCAAACAATTACTAGCGAAATCGCTGAAGCAACCAAAGATCTCCAAACAATTGCCGGTGGAAAATCATCTAAAAACATTGCTAAATTACAAAGTGAATTGGATGAATTTAGAGAAGAACTATCTGGAAAGCAAAGCCAATTTGCAGCCCTGTCTGCAAAAACTGAAGCTACAAAATCAGATGTTGGAAGATTAAAAGGTGATTTAGACCTGAATGAAAAAGAACAAAAAGATCTTCAGAAAATTCTCAAAGAGGAAACTCAGAACTCT
>JAPOKN010000014.1 GCA_029977605.1 Methanobacteriota archaeon | reverse complement strand
TGTGGGATGGGTCTACTTTGGAGATTCTATTCCCGAGTTATCAGAAATTATTGCCGAAGATGATTCAGTTATTTCAATTAAAAATTATGACTTTTCTAATTTAGCCAAGGATATTGACACTAGTCTTGATGATCATATCAAGCAAAGGATAATTATGACACGAACTGCTATTTTACCAGTTCAGCCACGCTGAAGTAATATTCTATTTGGATATTGGCTAAGTTTTTTTATCCCAACTATCAATGTTAAAATATGTCAAGTACTGACTTAATAGAAAAATTGAACGGTGGGCTAGGCTGGGAATTACGTGCAGCGGCTCTTTATTCGCATTATTCCGCGTATGTCAAGGGAATTCACAGACTACATCTCAAGCCTTTCTTTGATGAAGAAGCTACTGAATCTCATACTCATGCTGAAATGGTTAGATCTGCAATCGTTAAACTTGGAGGTACTGCAGTTACAGACAGAGATCCAACAGAGATAGTTCACACAACAGATTACAAAGTAATGCTCGAGGAATCCCTAAAAACGGAGCAAAAAGCTGCTGAAGGATATGAACAAGTACTTGCTTTGATTAAAGACGATGAAGAAATGTACGATTCTATAGAACAAATTTATTTCCAAGAACTTCGTTCAGTAGAAGAAGTTACACAGCTTCTGTAATTACTGATCAATAATATTTTCTTTAATTCCCCAGCCAACAACACATCCAATCAAAGATCCTACAATTCCGAAGAACATGAATTCTACATCAGTAGCAATCATGTTGCCTAGTGAAACGCCTGGGTTAACATCACCAAATGCAGTACTTGAAACAATGAACAGCGTTGCAGCAATTGAGCCAGGGTCTTGTGAAGTCAATAAAGAAGTTACAAAGAATGTTGTTCCAACCATTGCAGCCAGTAACAATGCTGAATCTCCATCTAGAATGGAATCACTTGTTCCTGGATTAATTAAATCAAACAAATAAAATCCAAGGCATGCGCCAATAATCTGACCTCCAATGTAAGCAACAGTAGTATCCCTGTCCATTTTATCTGAAAGGTAAGTGGGAATAGTTATTACTGGATTAAGATGACATCCAGATACTGGTCCAAGAATATGTACAAGAACAAAAAGAGTCAAAGTAAGAGTAGTTAATCCAATTAAAATATGTAATGTTCCGTCACCTTCGCTGACAACTCCCGCATTATTTGCTAACGATGAGACTCCAAAAAAAACTAAGAAAAAAGTTCCCATTATTTCAGCACTCACAGCTTTCCAATTTGTATTTTCAAACATATAATCTCATATCTTCATTGGGTCTTGCTTTTAATACCTACTTGTGATTAAGAAACCATGATTCAGATAGCTAGTCCACAGATAGGTAAAGAAGAGAGAGAGGCAGTGGATAGAGTTTTACGTTCAGGCATTATTGCACAAGGACCGGAAGTAGCTAAGTTTGAGAAAGAATTTGCAAAGCTTTGCGGAGTCAAATATGCAGTAGCTGCATGTAATGGAACAACAGCTGGCCATCTAGTTATGTTAGCCAGCGGCATAGGTCCAGGCGATGAAGTCATAACAACACCTTTTACTTTTTTTGCTACAGCCTCAGTAGTAATAATGGCTGGTGCTAAACCCGTTTTTGTAGATGTTGAAGAAGACGGTTTTTGTCTAGATCCTAGTAAAGTTGAAGCTGCAATTACAGATAATACAAAAGCCATCCATCCTGTTCACCTTTACGGGGAGTTGGCAGATATGCCTTCATTTTTGGAGATTGCTGAAAGAAATAATTTGCTTTTAATTGAAGATTCAGCTCAGGCTCATTGTGCAAATTCTTGGGATGGAAATGCAGGTAGCTTTGGAAATGCCGGTTGGTTTAGTTTTTATCCAACAAAAAATATGACGACCTCAGAAGGTGGAATCATAACAACAAATGATGAGGATTTTGCTAATAAATGTAAAATAATTCGTGCACACGGGATGTCTGCACAATATCAGCATACTGAGTTTGGTTACAACTATCGTATGACTGATATTTCAGCAGCTATTGGACGTGAGCAACTTAAAAAATTACCAAATTTTAATGCTAGACGCAGAGAAATAGCTGAAAGATATAATTCTGAACTTTCAGACTTAGTGATTACTCCAAAGAATAGAAGAGGACATGTTTTTCATCAATATACTATCCGTTCTGATAAGAGAGATGAATTAAGAGAATTTTTATTGAAAAGAAAGATAAATACAGGAATATATTATCCTAGCTTATTGTATACTTACCCTTCGATGAAAGAGCACCAATCAAGTTGCCCTAATGCGGAAATTTTGGTTAAAGAAGTGTTGAGTTTACCAGTACATCCAGCCCTTTCAGATTCAGATGTTTTTGAAGTTATTTCCTCAATAAAATCCTTTTTTGGTTAATTTTTTCGAGTAATTGATTAAATTTAGAACTTTAAGTTCTTATTTTTGGGCATAACTTTATACATTTTGTTCAAATGCTATCAATGAGGTTATATTTTGTCAAATTCATTCCCCAGATTAGGTAAACCAGCTCCACTCTTTGAAGCAGATGTAGTAAGATTCGATTCTCGTAAAAAACAAATATTTTTTGACAAAATTTCTCTAAATAAAATAATTGAAGAAAAAAAGTGGGCAGTTATTTTTTTCTACGCAAGAGATTTTTCTGATTTATGTCCTACTGAAATTCACTCATTTAATCGTAGGATAAAGGATTTTGAAAGGGCTAATTGCGTTTTAGTTGGATGTTCTACAGATTCAAAGAACTCACACAAAGCTTGGATGGAAAAGCCACGAACAAAAGGGGGAATTGATAAATTATCATATCCTTTAATGGCAGATCCCTCTCTTAGAATTTCTACTTCTTATGGAGTTCTTCAGCGTTCTTTAGGCCAAGCATTAAGGGGCACTTTCATTATCAATGATGAAGGAATTTTGATGTCAATGGCTGTAAATCCAGCTTGGATTGGCCGTAGTGTTGATGAAACAGTAAGAACGTTACAAGCACTGCAATCTGGGAAGTCCTGTCCCGCAGGTTGGCGTCCGGGTCGAAAAACGCTATAAATTGAAAATATATTGAGTATTTGTGAGGTACACTTAAATCCCCTTTTCCATCTATGCAAAGAATATTATTATGCCAGAAAACTCAGAGGATTATAAAGCAGACCAGATTCAAGTATTAGAAGGGTTAGAAGCAGTACGTAAACGGCCTTCAATGTACATAGGCTCAACAAGCGAAGCTGGCTTACATCATTTAGTTTACGAAGTAGTAGATAATTCAGTTGATGAAGCAATGAATGGCCATTGTGATTCTATTGATGTTGTATTACATACAGATGGATCATGTTCTGTGACAGATAACGGAAGAGGAATTCCGATAGATCCCCACCCCGTGTATAAGGTTCCTGCAGTTGAAATAGTCATGACTAAGCTTCATGCAGGAGGAAAATTTGATAGTGATACTTACAAAGTTTCAGGAGGTCTTCACGGAGTTGGAGTTTCAGTTGTTAATGCCCTTTCAACTAAAGCATCTGTAGAGATTCATAGAGATGGCGGCTCATACACTCAAACTTACAAAAGAGGCAATTTAGATTCAGATTTGAAAAGGTTAGGTGATAGTGATAAAAACGGAACATGTGTTAGATTCACTCCAGATGAAACAATCTTTGAGACAGTAGATTTCGATTACCAAACATTGAGGTATAGACTCAGAGAATTAGCCTATCTTAATGCTGGAATCACTATAAACTTAAGAGAAGAAATCGAGAACGGCAAATCAGATAAGTTTTTCTATGAAGGAGGTATTTCAGAATACGTTAAATTCTTGAACAAGGGTAAGACCTCTTTAATGTCAAATCCCATGTTTGTTACTGGGGAAAAAGATCAAATTCAAGTTGAAGCTGCATTACAGTGGACTTCAGCCTTTAGAGAAAATATACACACTTTCACAAATAATATTGCAACTCGTGAAGGCGGAACACATTTGTCAGGATTAAAAACAGCTTTAACACGTACAATAAATAGCGTAGCTAGGAAAAGAAAGCAATTAAAAGAAAAAGATTCTGCATTGGAAGGTAATGATGTCAGAGAAGGTTTAACAGCAATTTTGTCAATCAAAGTACCTGACCCTCAGTTCGAAGGTCAGACTAAGACAAAACTAGGTAATTCCGAAGTTAAAGGGATCGTTGATAAAATCATGACAGAAGCTTTATCGAATTACTTTGCTGAGAATCCTTCCGACACTCAGATAATCATTTCAAAATGTATACAAGCATTTCAGGCCCGTGAGGCTGCAAAAAAAGCAAGGGATTTAACTAGACGTAAAGGAATTTTGGAAGGTGGAGGCTTACCTGGCAAATTGGCCGATTGTCAAAGCAAAGATCCTTCTGAATCAGAATTATTCATTGTTGAAGGAGATTCAGCAGGTGGAACTGCTAAACAGGGCAGAGATAGAGCCACGCAAGCAATTTTACCACTGCGAGGTAAAATTTTGAATGTTGAAAAATCAAGAATTGATAAAATTTTAGCTAACAATGAAGTTATGGCATTAATCACAGCTATGGGATGTAGCATAACAGGGGTCGAGGAAGAAGATGAATTTGAACTTGAGAAAGCTCGCTACCATAAATTGATAATAATGACTGATGCTGATGTAGATGGAGCCCATATTCGTACATTATTATTGACTTTCTTGTACAGACACATGAAGGGTTTGATTGATGCAGGATATGTTTATGTCGCTCAACCACCTTTGTATAAAGTTAGCAAGGGGAAAAAGATGTCATATGCTTACGATGATGTCCAATTGGAAAGATTATTGACAGAGTATGGTTCTGGTGCTTCAGTTCAGAGATACAAAGGACTTGGGGAAATGAATGCAATACAATTATGGGATACAACTATGGATCCTTCAAGAAGAACTTTACTAAAAGTTGAGATTGAGGACGCTGAGTTAGCAGACAAAGCGTTTGTTGAACTAATGGGCGATGATGTTCAACCAAGAAGGGAATATATCGAAGCAAATGCCACAGCTGTAGCTAATTTAGATATTTAGTTCTTCCATAACTTTTGGAAAAGCTTCAGCAAATTTTTCAACTTCAGGAGTTGGTATAGAAAACGACACTCGTATGAATTTTTCTCCAAATCTAGTTGAAACATAATTTCCGGCTCTCACAAAAATATCATTTTCATACAACAATTTATCCTGTACAGTTTGAGGATCAGCTTTATGCTTTGAAATATCAATAACCATCATACTAGCGGCTGAAGGATAAACCGGCAGTGATGCACCTTCAACTCTATCAACAGCTTTTTTTATTATTTCCTGATTCTTTCTTGCAGTTTCTAGCATACCAGGTAACCAGTCTTTCTTAGTTTCAAGGGCTGCAATTGCTGCCCTTTGGCCTAATACATTTATTCCTAAATCAGATACCATTGTTCCTCGAACTTCAGATATAAATTCTTTAGGTCCCACAAGTGAACCAACTCTTAAGCCAGCAAGTCCGCAATTTTTAGATACAGAGTAACCTGTAATCGTCCTCTCTGGTAAAATATCAGCAGCTAAAACATGATTAGGCGCAAAATCACGATAGGTAATATCGTCTATTATCCAAAATTTGTGATCTTCAGCCAGGTCACATATTGCCTTTTTTTCTTCTTTAGGGTATGTACTACCTAGTGGATTTATAGGATCAATTAAAAAAATTGATTTAGTATTTGGATTGATAGCTTCCTTAATATCTTCTATATCAAATCTGTAATTTCCATGATAAATTGGTATATCTGTACATTTGGCACCACCTAATTTAGCGAACTTATGAACTACAAAATATGAGGGGTCCGAAGTAATCATTTCACTTCCTTTAGGCTGTATGTGTCTCATTAAGCAGTAGAGGGCCTCTGTACCTCCATTAGTGATGTGTAAATCCTGATCAGGTAGTTCTAAATCTTCTAAAATTAATTCTTTTAATTTTGGAAAGCCCGAAGCAAGAGGATATTTGGTATATTCTCTTTCGTCTGCAGATTTTCTTATTGCGTCTTGAATGGCGCCGTGTGTAGGTAAATGGTTAGTATTTTGTGACATCCAAATTACATTTTTATTGTTGTGCGCATATTCAAAATCATTACTCATATTTTATTATACAGCCTAAAGATATTAAGGTTGGGCTCCTAACACAAACATACAAAAATGGCAAATTTAACTTTTGAACGTCTAATCAATAATAAAATATTTACAAGACTTACTTGGCTAAGATTTATTGGGTTTGAATTTTGGATGGTTGGCTTTACTCCTTTTTTCATTGGTTATGTAATTTCTTCCAGAGAATTATACAGTTTTGATCTATTTTATGGATTTCTGATAATAGCTCTACTTACTTCTTCTACCTTTGTTTTGAATCATATTTGTGATATTGATTTAGATAAGAAAAATCCTCGAAAAGAATTTAGTTTACTTGTTCGTGGTACAGTTAGTTTAAGTCAATCTTGGATTTTGTTCTGGTTTTTACAAATCTCTTGTATTATATTATCATTAAGGTACAATTTAGAGTTTTTATATTGCATATTGGGTTTAACTGTTATATCTTTTGTTTATAATATGGAACCTTTTAGATTTAAGTCCCGACCTGGTTTAGACTTATTGAGTAACGGAATCAGCTTAGGTTTTCTGATCCCTTTAGCCGCATGGTCAATAGAGCAGCCTCTTGTTGAGTTTCCAAGACTTTTTTTCTTATCTACAATTTGTTATCTTTTAGCACTCTACTGTCCAACTATGGCAATTGATGTAGAATTTGATAGAAGTTTTGGAATAGAAACATTTGCAACAAAATTTGGTGCAGAGTTCACCATGAAATTATCTTGGTTTTTTACAATTTGCGGAGTATTCCTTCTATTATTTTCAGGCTATTATGAAATTTTTCCATGGAACTATGAATTATTCATATGGACTGGGTGGCTCTTAATATTAGAAATTTTAGTTCATTATATTTATTTGCCAATTTCTCCACGACCTACTTACAATACAGTTGCAAAAGGGTCCATAATTCTGGCAACTTTTGAAGCTGCAGCAACACTAATGTTTTTAATTATATTTTTGAAATAATTTTATTGGTTCACAAATCCTAGAACTTTTTTACAATTTGAACAAGACACAGCAATGACTCTTCCAGCATTTCTCTGATTTCCTGAAGTTTCAGCTGTAAAATCTACCACTTGAAATCTGTAAGTATTACCATCAACTCCAATATCTTTATTGCAGTAGGGACATTTCGAAGGTGCGTCGGGATTATCCTTTGAACTGAACATATAATCCTAATGAGCATTGTTATTTAATATGTCTACTACCTTATTACATACAAATTATGCCTTCATTAATGATAATCGGAACAGCTCATGTAATTGATTTATCTTCTCCACTTGAAGGATTCATAAGAGATTTTGACCCTACTTGTATTGCTTTGGAATTAGACAGAGAAAGGTGGATTGCTCTACAATCCAATTCTAAAAGTTCTGGGGGTCCATTTTTTTTAAGATTTTTATCCAGAATCCAAAAACATTTGGGTGAATCTTTCGGCAGTTCACCAGGTTCGGAAATGCTGGTTGCAGGTAATATTGCAAGATCTTTAGGTGCAGATATCAAATTGATAGATAAACCGATATTAGGTACAATAATAAGTGCTTGGAAAAATATGCCTTGGATTGAATTGTGGAGAATAATTAAAGATAGTATCTTTTCTCTTGTGGGTAAAAGTGGTACAAATTTTGGAGACAGTATGCTATCTGGTGATTTTACTAAAGAATTAAGCGAATTTTCAGTTAATTATCCTATTATAAAATCACATTTGATAGACAGAAGAGATACTTATATGTCAAAGAATTTAGTAAAATTATTTAGAAATAATCACGAAAGTAGGATAGTTGCAATAGTAGGAGAGGGACACGTTGATGGTATGAAGTCCAAATTGTCCTCACTTAATCCAAAAATAGTTAGACTTAGAGATTTACTTTCAAGAAAGAATAACACCTTATCTTTTTCGATTAAAATTTAAAAATTATAAATTATTTCGAAACGGTAATTCCAGTTTGCTTGAACCGGAGTTCCTCCGTTAGTGAGCTCTATAGCAACTTGGTAATCTCCCAGATCCATTGAATTGTCATCATTGGATATAATTTCATTCCAGCTTGCACTTTCCCCACAAGCTACATTTCCATTTTCTTCGGCTATTTGACTTCCACCTGAATCTTGAAGTGAAATAACGTAGCTAAGTGCTCCACCTAATCCAACACATCCTATATCTGTGAACTCTATTTGTAGAGATGAAACAAAAATTTGAACAGGTAGATTGTAACTTACAGTATCCTCATTTCCATCTACTAGCTCATTTCCTTGACCTTCATCTACATAATCCTCTGGAACTACTTGCAACATTTTAGTGATTTCTCCAGTTTCTCCGTCATCATCGATTACTGTAAGAGTTACATTGTAGTATCCTCCTAAACTCCATGAATATTCTGCATTAGACTCATTTGTAGTTAATTCATCTCCGTTGCCAAAGTTCCACTTATATTCTTTGATTGGAGCTCCAAGCGCAGATGAATCACTCGCGTCAAGTGTTACATTATCATTAGCTCTTATCTTTTCACCTGATGAAAAAGTAAAGCTAGCAACAGGCCCTAATGATTTAACCTCAATTTCTTTTGTTGAGGTAGTTTCCTGTCCCTCACCATCTTCAACAGTAAGTGAGACTGTAAATATTCCCGGAGAATTCCAACTATATTCTGGAGATTTAAGAGATGATGTTTTATTGTCGCCAAAGTTCCAAAGAAAATCTAAGGCTCCGCCCTCAGGATCATAAGACTCCTCTCCAGAAAGTTGTATTTTTTCATTCACAAATAGGGAATTTACGTCACTTGTAATCTTTGATACGGGAGGTAAATTAGTAACTGTGAATGAGTGAGTAGCAGTACTACTTTCTCCATCAGGATCTTCTACGGTTAAACTAATTGAATATTGCCCTTCACTTAAGTCTAATGAAAATTTACTCTGCTTTGATGCAGTATAGCTTGGCCCTCCAGCTTCCGAAAGATCCCACGTATAAGTCAAGAAATCATTATCAGGGTCACTGCTTGCCAATCCATTGAATACTATTTCGTTTCCTTCTGAATAGGCGCCTCCGTTAGTTGGAGTTGTAATTATTGCTGTAGGAGGCCTATTGCCAGGTTCTACAGTAATTACAACTATATCTTGACCAGTTAATCCACCGGGATCTTGAACAAGCAAAGTTAGTACCAAATCTTTTCCGGCATTATCTATGATAACTGTGTCAGATACTTTATTACTTAAATCAATTGGACTTCCTAATCCTGAAAGGGTCCATTTGTACTGTAATTCATCTCCGTCAGCATCTTTAGAAGCGGACCCATCTATAGTGAAAGGTTTACCAGCTTCAACAATGTCTGCCTGTCGAGGCATCATAATTAATGCATCAGGTGCAGTATTTTTATCAGAATCTTCATTATCTCCAAGACATCCACTAAAGCCTATGGCTACAAGAGCTAGAGCAATACAGACATTTTGAATTTTATTCATATTTTTAACGTAAGATATTTTCAATTATCAAGCAATAAGTTTAGTTCTTATTGGTCTCTTTCCTCCACATGCTTGACAATCTAAAAATAAGGTTCTGCCTCTTTTGATAAAATCGGTATCAGGTCTGTTGCATTCTTGGCAAATAACAAAAGTATCTATGTACAATTTAACGCGTTCTTTGATTTTCTTCTCAGGAACTCTTCCTTGAAGGACTAATCTTCTATTGTCAACAGATCCTGCAGTCCCTAGTTCTTGTAGTAGAAATTTATACAAATGATTTTCTTCTCTTCTTAGAATATCTAGAATCTCTGTAAAGTTACGTATTATTGTTTTTTTACTTCCTTCATGTAATACTTCAGGTACTGGCGGAGTAAACCTTTCAGAGTTTTCCATGACATCTTCCAAGCCTTCTCTTGCCCTTTCCAATAGTTTTTCGTAGTCTAAATCCACATCATCCCAAATCGAGCCCTTGTAAAAACTTTCCTTACGGTTTTCTGATGAATCCATAAAGTAAACCGATTGAAAATCCAAAATGTTGTATGAATAAAACTAGTGGTGCGTAAAGACCTTGTTTTATTTTACCAGTTTGAACGCCCACTAGAATTCCAGCAATGCTAATAATAGTGAAGTACGCTAAATTTAGGACTATAGGTATCATTAAGTCTAAATTTCCTATTACAGGTAATTCAATTTCAGATAGTGAAATTGAATATAAAGTCATCAAGAAAATAAAAGCACTAATGAATGCAAAATATCGAATATCAAAACTGTCAGGATGCATTCTTGTTACTTGAGCTCGAGTTTTACCATAATTGAACATTTGTTTTAGAAATGGAATTGGCCTAGATCTTCTATGATGCCATACAATAACATCTGGCGCATATAGAATTTTAAATCCATTTTTTATCAGTCTAATATCAAATTCAGCATCTTCTCCGGGCCATAGTGTATCATGAAATTGGACAGTTTTGAATACCTCTTTCTTTATAATATAATTACAAGTAGGATTATGTTCGATTTCCTTTGGTTTTGCATGTCCAATAGTATATCTAAATGAGAAAAGAAATTTTGAACCGAAAATTCTACCCACTGCCTTAGCGAAAGGCAGTCCTTCTCTAGGTGTAAAATTAGGCCCTCCAACGCCCACATATTCATTATTGTTGTTGAGATGTTTAACCGCATTACTTATCCAATCTTCTTTTAGAATTGTATCGTCGTCAGTAAATGCGATAATCTCTCCTTTAGCTAATTCTACACCAATGTTACGTTTTTTACCTGCTGCTAAGGGTTCATATTTTACGGTAGTTTGTATTCCGCACTCTTTAGCTCTTTTGGAATTTATCCTTAACAATTCAGTTTCTTCATCTCCAACTAAAATTAATTCAAATTTGTCTTTTGGATAATCTAATTTGCTAACGCTTTCAACAAGACCTTTGATGAATTTTACATTACCTGTTGTAGGAATTACTATAGATACAAAGGGTATATTTTCCAATTTTATCACCATTTATTTTTTTTAATGTTTAAAACATTTTCTAGGTCAGCTGCCAACTCCTTAACTTGATTTAAGTCTTTAGTTATAATAGCTATTTTACCAGAAGCATAAATGTTTACTTTACAATCTTTTTTTAAAGAGAGCATAGAGCCCGTGAAAGCCAAAATTTCAAACGAAAAGCTTTCTATTTTTTTTATAATTTCATCTAGTTCAAAAGTTATTTTATTCTTTGGTTTAAGAATATATGATTTACAATTTTGGCAAGGTTTTACTAGTTCAAACACTTATTCCCAATATATTACTTCAATCTTTACAGTATATTCATTGCTTCCTGTTCTTTCATGATCAACAACTACACCCCATTCACCTAGTTCGTGTATTTCATCAAACCAAGCTCTATCTGTACTATTGTAATAATCCAATTCTATGTAATTTACTTGTTCAATATTTCCGTTATCATGAGTATCATTTACTGCCACATATTCACTATCTCCATCGTCTGGATTTCTCTGCTGGCTATGGTTGTAAATGTATAAATCTAAATCTTTTGTATGAACTGAATTACTTTCATACTCAAGTGTAGCCTTAATGTATCTTGCAGGAATACCATACACCTGCAGCAAATGTTCTTGATTTCCAGAATCAATATTTCTTGTATCTGTATATTTATAATTGATTTTTAGTTCAACATCATCAGAATAGCTAGCTTCATCCATTTCTCCCATTTCATTAGTTATTCGAACTTTGACAGTATATATTCCTGAATTAAATTCAAATGAAATTTCAGCTTCATTAGATTCTTCATCAACTTGAAATCCTTCGCTAGAGTCGTATGAAAAATCCCATTCATATTTTGTTATTCTACTTTCTGAGATAGAATCAGATGCTGAAAAAGAATATTCTATTTTTCCAGAGTTACCTACTTCCGAGTTTAAATCATCTTCAGTAGTCACAATAGCACGAATTTCACTACTTTCTTTCTCAACTTTAACTTTTACAGTCGCTGAATTTGTGTTTTGTCCGTCAGTTACCGTCAAGGTTACAGTATAGGTTCCTTCAGATGTGTAGGAGTGAGTTATTTTCCCTTTATTTGAGATATCTCCCCTTACACTTTCATCATTTCCATCATTGCTATTAAAATCCCAATAGTATTCAAGGGTGTCTCCATCTGGATCACTACTGTCTTTTCCAGTAAAGGTAATAATTTGATCAGGTTCAAAAGGACCATTGCCAACAAAGCCAGCTACTGCAATGGGTGGTCCGTTTGTAGTTTCTTCATCTAAAAAGTCAAGACATCCAGAAGAAATCATTAAACCTGTAATTATTAATGAAATGTATTTCATATTACTAAATTCAATGCCTATTATAAATGAATTGTGCAAAGAAAGTGGTGCAGGCGCCGGGATTTGAACCCAGGTTGAGGGGTTGGAAACCCCTAGTCATACCAGACTAGACCACGCCTGCTTAAATTTGAATCTTGAATTGTGACCCAGGACCACATCCTTCAGGAACTTTAACGTTAACTAATTGACCCGTCGGAGCTTTAATTTGGATTTGCTGGCCAGCCATTACTCCCTCAGGTACAGTAATAGTTAGTACGGTAGGAGCAGCTGGAGCTGCAGCAGGAGGCACTTCCGGTTGAGGAGGTGCTTGAGGTTGCGGAGGAGGTGTAACTGGTGGAGCTGCAGCAGGAGGGGCTTGAGGTTGCGGAGGTGGTGCAACCGGTGGAGCTGCAGCAGGAGGGGCTTGAGGTTGTGGAGGTGGTGCAACCGGTGGAGCTGCAGCAGGAGGGGCTTGAGTAGGTGTCATTGGAGGTGCTGCTGCACCTTCCATTCCTGCCCATTCATCACTGAAATCTTCGGTTTGTTCTCCTGAACCTCCGAATGCACCTTTAGATTTCTGGTTTAGCATAAATGCAGCTGAGCTTCCAAGGCCAATAATTAGAACAATAGAAACAATCCATATTGGATCGACAGGAAAGTCACTTTCTTCTCCTAGTTCTTCGGTCTGAGGTCCGCTTGAATCTTGGGCAGTATTAACTCTAAATATTATATTTTGTTCATCGTACTTTGAGCTATCTCCTCCAGACTCAACACGTATTTTCAATGTAGCTTGGCCCCCTGCATCCGCTTTTGGGGCTTTAACACTAATAAAAAGAGATTTTTCAGCATTTGAAGCTAGGCTAATTGGCTGAGGCGTCTCTAAAGTCCAATCATTTCCACCTAGTTCCCATTCAGCAGTCACATAAATTAAATCATTGACTTTAGCAAGATTTTTAACCTTGATATAAGATGAAATAGGTACAAGCTGTTCGGCATTTACACTAATTTCATTAGAGCCAGGCATAAGCAATTGTACGTTATAGTCACCTTCAACACGTACTTCTACTTCCATTACAACAGATTCACCTTTTCCTTGATCATCACTTGCTATTGCTTCTACAATAATAGTGACAACTTCGCCAGCATCTGCACCTGATGAAATAGTAACTGAGAATCTTGCCGAATTAGTCTCTTGAAATCCATCGAGCGTTCCAGTACCTGTAGAATCACTCCAACCTTCTGGTCGGTTTCCTTCAGTACCTCGATACCAATCTTTCTTTTTGACTTCATAGTTTATACTTTCAGACCACTTGTTTACAAGATTAAAATTAAAAGAAACTGTTGCTCCAGGCTCTCCACTTACGCTATTAGAGTTTGAGGCAGTATCAAACAGTAAACCATATTTCACTCTTACTTGAGTAGTTAAACTAAGGTCATCATCTATGCTAGGATCGTTTTGAGAAACAGCAGTTATAGTTACGCTATCGTCGTCTCCGAAATTAACATCATCATCAGTTGTAACAGTCAGAATTATAATTTGGCTAGAGAAAGCTTCAATGGTGACTTCAGAATCATCAAATTCAGTTTCCCAGTCATTTCCATTTACACTCAGAGAGAAAGTATCTAGCTTGTTCCCATCATTATTAACTTGTATTTCGTAAGTAGTTTGATTATCGATATCTACAGATCCTAATGCATCTCCACCCTCTGTTAATTGAAGTGAAACAGCAGCTTTCTCATTAACAGTTAAAGATAAACTTAATTCTTCTAATTCATCCGAATCTTTGTCTTTACATCTTAAATCAATTTGATAATCGCCATAAACGGCATTTTCTGTAGCTTCAACTGAGACAGTTATTCCATTCTTTATGGAATTATCAGAAACGTCTACTTTAGGTATCGTGTTTGATTTTGAAGTTAAAGTATCATCTCCATTATGACTCCACCATACGTCTATCCCTGAACTTTGTAAATCATCATCATTTAAAATTTTCATTTCAAATGACATAGGTTGATTAACTACATTTTCAATCTGCACTTTCATCTCGATGATATTTTCAGGGTCAACACTAGATTCTCCATCTGAAGGGTCATCATAATCTAAGTTAAAATCATCTGCATCTGCAGAAGCATTAGAGGCAAAAATACCAATAAAAATGAAAGTTGCGAATAGAATTAAATTCCTAATGTAGCTCATACAGAAATACTTCTAACCGGCAGCTGATATAAATTTTATGCTCAAAGACAAAAGTATTACATTGGCTTTCTAACTACAACACAGTGGACATAACAGATAACCATTTTCATTTGGACCCTTCAGGTCAAAAAGAGAAAGCAGTAGAGGCCTTCCTGAAATCGGGTGGCACTCGTTTAGTTCTAGTCCACAAACCATATTCATCATGGAAAAAAATTGATCAATTTAAGGATCAAGTAAATACTACATTGAAACTTTCAGAAAAGGCAAGGGAGGTAGGTGCAAAAGTAGCCGTCATTTCTTCCCCCCATCCTGTCCAATTGGTCAAATTATTGGATTATTATGATTCTAAAAAAGCTTCTGAAATATACCTAGAAGCAGTTGATTTCTGTACAAACTTAGTTGAAGAAAGAAAGATAGTTGGTCTAGGAGAGCTTGGACGTCCTCACTTTGAAGTTGATGAAAAGATATGGAATTTGTCTAATAAGATTCTTCAAGACTCATTAAGAAGAGCTAAAGAAGTTGATGCTTCTGTAATTTTACATACCGAAACAGGAACTCCAGAAGTTATGGCAGATTTGGCAAATATCGCAAGTAAAGCTAGTTTTCCAAAATCTCGTTTGGTCAAGCATTACGGAGGTATAGGTTCAATAGAAAACAGTAATGGAATTACAGTATCTCTTCTAGCATCTAATGAAAATATAGCTTTTGCATCCAAGCATAATCATTCTCACATGTTGGAAACTGATTACCTAGACGACCCTAATAGACCTGGAGCAGTTCTAGGTCCAAAAACTGTGCCTAGAAAAACATTGAAATCTTTTGAAGAAGGAATTATAGATGAGGAGCAATTTTCTAAGATACATACAGATTTACCCGATTTTATTTACAAGGAATTTATTTAGACTTCAACTTTTTCATCAGACTTTAGTTCCCATTCAATAGATAATCTCCACTGTCTACACCAAGCTTCTATGACATGCCTTTCATGATTTGTTCCAACAAATTCAGTAATTATGACATCTTTCCCCCTTTTTGACATTTTGAACGCCCCAGTCATGCGTGTAGAGTTAAAAATCACATTACATGCCCCGAGTCCAAATTTTTGCTTAACTTCCTCATTAAGGTAGTGAGCCAATCTGTCTGCCTGATTTAGAACAAAACTTCCTTGGAATAAATGGCCTTTTACAAGGTCTATATCATCTTTCAATAGCCAGTAAAGTGTTTCGCTTCCTTCCTTGAAAAAACCCTTAACTAATACTTCATCTTCTTCGAGTTTATAGAGAATTTTTCTCAATTCAGCCATAGGAATTTCTCCTTTGAGAAGCATCCCTAGGCCTTCAGCTGAGACAATTCCAAATGATTCAATTAACCTTTTTACGACAACAAATCTTGCTTTTTCAGCTTCATAAAGTCTGTTAACAGGTAGAGTTCTGTAATTTCCTCTTGTTGTTCGAACAAGATGCAAAGATTGGTAAAGCCTTGCTAGTGATTGCTTAAAGGAATCGGGATCCATTCCACTCCTTCTGTAGAGTTCTTCACGCGGCAATCCCTTTGAATCAATCGCTAAAGCAAGTAATCTCCTATCATCTGGATTTGGTGGTTCATTTCTTGCATCTCTGTAAACTATTGCATCTCTTACATTACAATAAGTTGAGTATCCAGGTATCATTACTCCTTGCACCAATTCCATTTCATTTCCGTAATCTTTAGGATGGAAAAATCTTCCTTGCACTCTTAATGATAGCTCGTATTCAGACCTTATTCCTCCCATTTCTCTAAACGCTTCGTGAGCATTTCGGAACCTTCTTTCAGGATGTATTCTTTGCCTCCAAAGTAGATATCCAGATATGTCTCTTTCTTGGTAAGATAAATCTAACACAGGTCCTTTCACAAGCCAATCTCGTATTCTTTGATATCCGCATTCTAAAAACTGTTCAATTATTTTTTCATCCAAATCAGGTACTTTCGTACCATCAAATACTTTAATTCGAATTATATTACTATGAAAGTTTTCTTGGTATTGTGAAAACTCATCTAACCCTCCTAAAAATTCGCTAATTGACACATTTTCATTGATTATAATTTCCCTTACATCTAGTAGCCCTGACATGGCCCATGATTCAAGATATCCTGAGACCATTCCTCCTTTGATAATGGGATTAGTCCAAGCCTCTCCATAACTTGAATACATTTCTCTTCTAATGTGTGTGAGCATAGGATCCCTCCATGAAATCACGCGCGTTACATTTTTTTCCTCAGTCTTCTTTATTTCTTCTAATTCTTCAGCAAGACAGTAGGTAAATAATCGCGTAGCTCCTACTACAATAATTCTAGAGATAATTTCTTCTTCCTGAAGCTGATTAATTATATTTCTAGCTGAATCTAAAGGTAATCCACATTCTCGGCGAAGTTCAGCAAAGGTCAAAGGCCCTGAGCTTCTCAAAACATCAATCATTAAGCTTCTAATTACATCTTCAGGAGGGTCATATTCGCTTAATAATCTATATCTGTTGTGTGTAGTCCACGGATTTCGATGTCTATTGTATCTATGAATGACTAAACCCTCTTCTAAGCTCCTTAGAGCTCCATCAATAATTTCAGTTTTTATTTCTAGTTCTTTTGCAATCTCACTTTTTGTCATAGGTGGACTTCTTCTGAGCATATCTACAATTAGATTTTGGACTTTTCCTTTTACTTCTCTTCTGAATAAGGCTTGGTACATTCCAATTTTATTTGCAGGTACATATCTTAGTCTTCCTGCGAAGAACCTCCCCTGTAATATTGCATCAGAATCTCTCCATTCCCACCATTCCTCTAAATTAGGATTCTTTAATCTGTGAAAGACAATTCTAGGAGATGAAACATCAGTATATTGCTCAAATAAAGTCTGTAAAGAGTCAAATTTTCGGAATAATTTTTTATCAATGTATTCGCGTAGTGTAATTTCAGAAACAACCTCTAATCCTCCATGAGATTGAGCTTCAAGATAAATAACATCTTCAGCCAATAAGTATTGAGGCATTTTTCTTCCAAGAGAAAAGTTACCTCCCTGAACAATACCTTGTTCTTCCAATTCGTAAAGTGTTTGGTTGATTATTTCTTCAGGCAAATTTAATTCAATAGCTAGTTCTTCTGAAGCTCTAGGTCCTACAAAACCGATATGTTTTTTGATAATCCAATCTAATGATTTTTCATAATTTATAGTCTTTTCAACATTTCTTTTAGCGAAAGTTTCCACTTTCTTAGAAACTAAGTAATTTGAATGCAATTCATCAGCTATCTTTCTACTAGTTATTTTTGTATTCACTTTTATTTTAGAGTACATCTTCTTTGCTGAAGAACTCAATTTTTCATCTTTACCATATGTGGCTTTATAGTAAGGAACTAGTTCAGGCAGTGAATACAAGGTTTCTTTTGTTCCAGTCCATACAGACTCTACAGATCCATCGTCAATTAATCTTTTTGCTAAATCTTGAATTTCTGAGGATGCTCTGTCTGACATCCTGTAAACAGATTTTTCTTTGTCATCTAATAAATATAATCCACCAATTTGCTTTATAGCCTCTAGTAAACTTTCCTCATTGCCAATTATCGGCCTTTTTTCATTAAAATAACTGTCAATGAGCTCTTTTTCAAATCTAGGTTTATCTCCTCCATCTTCTTCTAGAACTTTTCCAAGGACTTGTGAGTGAAGTTCCCGCAACAACGCAGACCTATCTTCCATAAGCACAATATCGCTTAAACCTGAAAGAATCAGTCCATGCGCTAATGGGGAAGGAATTGGAGAATAGGTTCGATAATTAATTTTACGTCTTTTACTTCTAACTTCATCCAGGACAAGTTGTGCGTTCTTTAAATCAAATGCATCAAAAAGAACTTCACGATAAGCTTCTTCAAGCATTGGGAAAGTTTCGACTTCATTAATAGCTTCAAGAACTTGGGAAGTTCTCAATTGTTGTCTTGGTAGTGAAATTTCTCTTCCCTTATAATTTCTTAAGACCATAAATGATCTATTTGCGCAGTGGCGGAATCGTTGAGCAAAAATTTCAGTATTTGTAATGGCTTTTCTTAGAAGTGGTTCTAAGCTTTTAGGCATTAATCTTTCAGCAAGTCCTTCTATTGCTAATCTAGTTGGAAAGGTAAGCAAAAATGCGTCATCACTTAGAGAAATTCTTACACTGCTTCCAATTTCCTTACCTAGTTCAAATGCAAAAGCCCTTGAAAGTGCATCGTTAACTCTTCTTCCAAATGGAAAATGAAATATTGCTCCATTTCGTCCTCTGTTATCTATGTAGCCTTCAACGAGTAAGTTAGTATCGGAAGGTATGAATCCGCAAAGTTTGCGCTGTTCATCTAAATGAGAAATAACGGTTCTTGCAGCTCCTCTATCTAATTTGTAAACCTCATTTAACCATTCCTCAATATCATTGTCTTTATTCTTCAATTTTTCTTCAAGTTCATTTCTAAATTTGCCCACAGATTCAGATAAATCAAAAGAGCGAGGTAACATTTCTCCAGACCAAGAGGGGACAGTAGGTTTTCTACCTAGTCCATCTTTTACTACTACAGTAGATCTGTCTGATTCTATGTATTGGTAAGTCCTTCCACCCAGTACAAAAATGTCATTTTTGGATAGATTTTCAACAAATTTCTCTGATAAGTTTCCTAATTGTATGCCCCTACCTTCTAAAACAACTGCGTAGTTAATTTCCTGAGGTATAGTTCCGATGTTCATGTTGTAAATTTGTCTAGAACCTCTTTTTATTCCGATTTCCTTTTTATTTTTATCATACCATATTTTAGGGTAAACTCCGTGCTTTTCTAAAGCATCACCTCCAAGGAAATCTAGAACATCTAAAAATTCATTCTTTGTTAAGTTTCGATAAGGGTAAGCAGATGAAATTAATTTATACATTTCATCGGTTTGCCATTGTTTGTCTAGAGACATTCCAATAATTGATTGAGCAAGAACATCAGTTGCTTTTTCAGGTATAGAAACTCGGTCAATTTGACCTTCATATGCCGATTTAACTAAGACAGCACATTCAATTAAATCATCAGAATCAAAAACGACTAACCTACCTTTTGAAATGGCCCTTAAGGCATGCCCAGCCCTTCCAATTCGCTGCAATCCTTTTGCTATTGATTTTGGTGATCCTATCTGGACAACTAAATCAACATATCCTATATCTATTCCCAATTCTAAACTGGTTGATGAAATTACTACATCCATTTCACCAGCTTTTAACTTTGTTTCAACGTCAAATCTCATTTCCTTAGACAAAGATCCGTGATGAGCAGCTAATTTTTCAATTCCTCTTTCTTTCAGCTGCATAGCAATAGACTCAGTCCCAGCTCTCGTATTGGTGAAGATTAAAGTGGTTCTGTGATCTTTAACTAAATCTACTAACATGTCGTACATTTTGCTATTAATGATTTCAGTAGAGTGCAAAGTCAAGTCATCCACAGGACACAAAACTTTCAAATCTAAATGTTTTCTTTCCTTAACATCTACGATATTCACGGGTCTCGGCTTATTTTTCTCGTATCCACCAAGAAAGCCTGCTATGTCTTCAATTGGAGCTTGGGTAGCAGAGAGGCCAATCCGTACAGGTTCCTCTTCTATAATTTCGGCTAGTCTTTCAACTGATAGTGAAAGATGAGTTCCCCTTTTGTTATTTGCTAAATCGTGTATTTCATCCAAAATGATATATCTTGTTTTTCTAAAATGGTCGCGAAACTTTTTCGAAGAAAGTAAGAGTCCTAAACTTTCAGGTGTAGTTATTAGAATGTGAGGAGGCTTTCTAACCATCCTTGCTCTTTCCTTTAATGAGGTGTCTCCGGATCTTACAGCTACTTTAATGTCTGGAACGTCCATTTCCAGTTTTTCAGCCAATGCCATCATTTCCTCTAAAGGTTGTTTAAGATTTCTATCTATATCATTTGCAAGAGCTTTCAAAGGAGAGATATATATCGCATGAACACCTTCTTCAAAATTCCCTTCTCGATATTTTTTGAAGAAATCATTTAGAATACTTAGAAAAGCTGTGAGAGTTTTTCCTGATCCAGTAGGACTTGAAACAAGGACATTCTCTTTATTTTTAATCAGAGGAACTGCCATTGCCTGAGGAGGAGTTAAGTCGTTAAATCTTTCATTGAACCATTTCCTTACTATTGGTTCAAAACTTTTGAGTATTTCTCCTTTACTTTTTCTATCTTTAATGTATTTTACCATGTTTTTTATTTCAATATTTGCATGACATTAGCATGGGGGCTAATAATCTTTGGGTGGATTTTGTACAGTAGCTTATGATAAACTCTTTTTAGGACATCCTTTAGTCTAAATTCGAGCCATCGTGGCTAAGGGGTATAGCGGTGCATTGGTAATGCGCAGGTCGTGGGTTCGATTCCCACCGATGGCTCCATTATTCCATGAAATATGCGGAATGTCCTTTAGCCCACTTATTTATGTTGACACTTTCCACTTTTTCAAATATTTCATTTAATCTTCTTTCTGTATTTTTAAAAATATCAACATCTCTCTTGGCTATTGACTGGGTTTTAAGCATCAAATAGGCCTGTTTTGGTTTGAAATATTCACAATTTCGAATAAAAATATCCACTTGATCATTTTGTGCTATATCTTGATAAATTATTTCAGGATTATTTGCTTGAATTCTATATTTTTCAGGAAAGTGAGCATCACATAAGCACGGAATAATGTTATCTTTTTTTTTAGCCAAGACTAATAGTTCAGCCATAGCTACAGGTGAAATTTCAACTGCAGTGATGCTGTTTGTCTTACATATCTCGCTCAGATAACTAATAGTGTTGCCTTCTGCAGAGCCTAAATACAGTATTTTACTATTTTTCTTAAATGGCCAATTTTTACCACCTGCAGCTAGATAGGCAGATAGTTTTGAATGGTAAGGATTCCAAACATCCCATCCATCATCTTTACGTATTTGTAATAAGCCCCTTTTTTTTCTAAGGTAATTAGGTAGATTCATTAGGTAAGGCCTTGTTTCTCAGCTTCAATTGCCTCGTTTATTCCTGGATCTGAGACGCCAGTCCATGCTTCAGCCCCGATTATATTGGTAGAATCCATTCCTTCAATCCATAATTCAAGTCCTTCAAAGCTGCTTCGCGTTCCTCCAGGTATATTTAACTTATACTTTGTAGATTCTGTAGTAGGTAGGCCAACAGACCATATTACCTGGTTTCCAACACGCTTTCCAGGTCTGGGTTCAGCATTTTTAATTTGATGTCCAGGGACTTCTGCGCGGAGCTTGAAATTGGCAGATCTTAACCTATAGTTTGTTATCTGAATTTCAATATTAATGCCTTCTTTATTGTAATCAATATTTTCTTCAATCCATACTACGTCCATTATTGCAGCAACTACTTTGTCTAAATTTGGAACAGGTTTTCCAACTACACTAGAAGTTTTCTCGGCTATTGCAGGCAATACTTTTTGAACTAAATCAAATTTTTCACTTACCTTAGCTCTCTTCTTTTGCTTTTTCAAATGTCTGGCAAGTGTCTTTGCGTTATTCCTTAATCCCAGAACAATTTCTTTTTTGATTTCAGAAATATCAGCTATAGCTTCCTTAGCTTCTGAAGTAAAGGGTATATTCGTTGATGCTACATGAATTAAGATAATGGCAGGCCCACTTGGAGTCCCCTTTCCACCCTTTTGATCTAGGCCGTAAAGTCTCCAATTTATACTCTGTACTGCCTTTGTTATCGCACAGCCTCCAGCTTGATAGAGAAGTGGCACTCGATTTGCAAACCTTAGCATTTGTACAGGTTGGTCTTTAGGTAAATTTCCACCATAAACCATACCGACTTCAATTAAAAACGGAGTTCCAGAGAAAACCGATGGTGTACGGCTAATGGGGAGAGTGTAAAAATCAGGCCTATATTCCTCCAAAACTTGCTTCAAACCCATTTTAATTAGTTTGGGCCCAATAGGCACTAAAATGCCACTAGTAGGAGTACGAATACTTGTACTTTTGAAAGATTCAATTAAGGCCTTTGCTTCTATACGAGTTAAATCCTGAGGTCTTACAATGTTTGCAATTCTAGATTTTTTAAGAACATCGTTTATACTTTTTGTACCCATAGATGAAAAATCTTTGCGAAGAAATTTTGCCATCTGATGTTCAGAGCTGTGCTGCGCCATTCTCATTACTTGGCCAAGCTCGACCCCATGCGGATGAGGCTTTACGCCCTCTGTAGGCAACTTAGGTAATTTTGATATTGCACGATCAAAAGTGAAAACTTTCTCATCAGGATTAATGAAAACAACCTTAGCATGTGGGTTGACAATTGAAGTTGATTTGATATATTCAAGAACAGAAGGCCTTGCTTCACGATATCTACCTTTAATTGAAAATGAAACTTTAGTTCCGTGATCTTTCTCAGGATAAATTCCATCTTCATTAGCTTCTTGCAATTCATCTTTCCAAATGAAATCTTCTTTTCTTTCAACATTTCCTCGATTATTACGAGTATCTAATTTCATGGTTATCTTCGTAGCTAAATGATCTTTAGAAATTCTAGTGCAAATAACTGCAGAGCGTCCAGTTGTTAGTTGACCATACATTATTGCAGCGGAAATACCAATACCTTGCTGTCCTCGAGATTGCTTTCCACTACCAAACCTAGAGCCATATAGGAGCCTACCAAATACGTTAGGTACATTTTCTTCTATAATTCCTGGGCCGTTGTCTTCAATTGAGATACTTAATTCATCTTTCCCCTGATTTCTAATTTTGATAATTAAATCAGGAAGAATTCCGGCTTGTTCACATGCATCTAAACTATTGTCTACGCCTTCTTTAACAGCAGTAATTAGGGAGTGTGTCGGGTTATCAAATCCTAAAATATGTCTATTTTGTTCAAAAAACTCAGATACTGGTATGTCTCTTTGTTCTTTTGCCATTTGGTGGGCTTTAGTTTTTTTATTTTTTACGCTTTTAGCTTTCTTTTTTATAATTTCATTAGAGTTATGATTAGTTTCCTCTTTCTTTTCAGTTTTCTTCTCTTCTTTAATCTCAACGTCCTGTTTTTTTTCAGGCTCTTTTTCTTCAGTTTCAAAATTAAAGGTCATTTGACCCATTAATAGCCTATAAAGACCAATAATTAAATTAGATGCCTGATTAGCAATAGTTTATTTTACATCTTCTAGATTTAGGTAATTGATTTTTTACAGTAATTTTGTTCCAATGTGCACAGCCAACAATACTATTGTTATATCTAATTGCAATAAATCCAGGCTCTATTTTGTTAGAGCTAGATTGCACTTGCAAATCATTTCCTTTACAATAATTTATTAAATCTTTTTCACCTATATCTAAAATATTTTTAGTTATATCTGCGCTAAATAATTGAAGAAAATTAGTAGTAGGTTTTGGGGTTTTGTCAAATCTAAATATACACAATCCAGAGCTTTCAGGTATAAATCTTAATTCAGGTAATTCTTTGATTAAGTATATTTTGTTCTTGCTTCCTTCATACAATTGGTATTTTTCAAAAATATTTTCAGAAATGCCAAATCTTTCTACACAGTATTCATTTAGCATTTCTCTTTTATTGTCTTTTAGTAAAATTAACACTTTTCAATCCTCGCTATGAAAAAGCCGTCCGTGTCATTGTGGTGAGGCCAGATTCTTCTACATTTTTCTATTTCGCTATCAAATTTTTCATCTTTCCAATTTTTAATTCCCTTTCCCATTTTTAGATTTTTTATATTTATATCCTCTAATTTTATAGAATGCTCTTGTAATATTGAATTTACGACATGTTCATTTTCTTCTGGGGCAAAAGTACAGGTTGAATAGATTATTTGGTCTCCTTTCTGGGCCATTTCGCAGGCTCTATTGAGTATTCCTTTTTGTATTTTTGAAAATCTTTCATAATCTCTATCTTTAATATTTCGTTTGATTGTATTTTTTTTCCTAATTGTTCCTTCCGAACTGCACGGTGCATCAACAAGAAAAATGTCAGCTTTAGTATTTGGAAACGATCTAAAATCTCTTAGGGTGACTGTTGTATTTACTATTCCCAATCTGTCTAAATTACCTCTCAATGCCTTTAGCCGTGAGTGTTTGTTATCGTTTGCTATAATCTCTCCTTCATTTTTCATCATTTCAGCAATTTGTGTTGTTTTTGATCCGGGTGCAGCACAACAATCAACTATCTTTTTAGATTCATTGATGTCGGCGATTGATAACGCAGGCATCATTGACGTTAGTTCTTGTATATAAATTTGGCCAGAAAAATGTTCTATACTGCTTCCTA